>CAMOHL010000009.1 GCA_946615295.1 uncultured Clostridia bacterium | reverse complement strand
TGTTGGTTGGGCAGTTTCACTTTCAACACAGGTTCAAAGAGATGTTGCTCAAAGCAAAATATTGTCCTATCTAAATCCCGAATGGATTAGTGATATAGTTATGCTTTCTGGCAAAAAAGACAATCCCTCAAGTGGAGTGATAGACAAAATATATATCAAAAATGTGTTTGGTGGAATTTCAGTTTTGGGATTTAAGAGTTGTGATCAGGGTAGAGAAAAATTTCAGGGCACAAGTTTGGACTTTGTTTGGTTTGATGAAGAACCACCCTATGATATATATCTTGAATGCAAAATGAGAGTTTTGGATAGATGTGGAGAAATTTTTGGAACAATGACACCACTCAAGGGCCTCACTTGGGTATATGATGAAATATATCTAAACAAAAAAAATGATAAAGATGTTTGGCACGAAAACATAACTTGGCAGGATAATCCATTTTTAAATCAAGAAGAAATAAAAAAGTTGATGAGCGAGATGTCGAAAGACGAACTTGACACAAGATGTAATGGAAATTTTGCTTTTTCTGGGGGTATGGTATATTCAAATTTTGATGAAAACATAAATGTTGTTGAGCCGTTTGATATATCAAAAGATTGTTTTGACAAGATTAGCATAGACCCCGGATTTAGAAATGCTTTGAGTTGTCATTTTTATGCACGAGATGGCGATGGCACTGTGTTTGTCATAGCAGAGCATTATGCCGAAAATATGTCAATAGAAGAGCACACAAAAGCAATTTATAAAATTGCTGATAGGCTTGGCTGGCCAAGAGATTTTGATGGAAAACTTTGTGCACTCATTGATAGTGCTGGGCTTCAAAAAACTTTGGCAAGTCAAAAGAGTGTTGTTGATTTGTTTTTTGAAAATGGCATAAAGACAAACCCAAATGTAAAAAAGGAACTACTACCAGGTATTCAAAAAGTGAAAAAATATATCTGTGATGCAAATGGAGATAGAAAACTTTTTGTGTTTAAAAACTGCCCAAATATGATAAGAGAAATCAAAAGTTATTTTTGGGGAGATGATGATGTTCCTATCAAAAAAGATGACCATTGTTTAGACGAGTTGAGATATTACATTATGAGTTTAGATGATGGATTTGATAGCAAAAGAATTGGCTCTGATATGTCAAATTTCAAAAACAACTTGGCAAAGCAATTATTATTTGATAAAAGGAGAAAATTTTTAAGATAGCAATAAAAAATATGGAAAACAAGTTTGACAAATTTAAAGATAAAATTCAAAAATCACTTCTAAAAAAGGCATTGGGCTACAGATACAACGAAATTATTGAAGAGTATAGTATGGATGAAGGTGGAGAAAAACTTTGCAAAAAAAAGGTAACAACAAAAGATGTTCCACCTGATATATCAGCTGTTAAGTTGCTACTTGATTCATTAAGCATTGAGCACAATGATTTTGAAAATATGAGTGATGAAGAATTAAAACAAGAAATTGAAAGTGCAGTAAAAATTATAGAAAATCAAATTGATGGAGGTTGTGATGGAACTAAAAAAACTTGAAAAAGTGAAGGTTAAATGTGATTTTGTTGGTTGCAATAATATGGCAGATTTTTCAATCAATTTGAAAAGGGGGTTATTTGTTGGAACAACTGATATTTGTCAAAGTTGTTTAAAAGAACTCTATACATTGTGTGGCAAATACATAATTCCACAAAGCCCACCAAATATGTTAAGAAAAAAAGGAGGAAGAGATGAATAAGGATTTACAAAAATTTGAAGAAGATATTGTAAATGATGTGAGAAATGATTTTTTGAGAAGACAACAAGCCAGAAAAAACATTGAAAGACAGTGGCAACTCAATATGAATTTTGCAATGGGAAATCAATATTGTGAAATTACAGATATGGGCGAACTTGAAGATTTTTCTAAACAATATTTTTGGCAAGAAAGAGAAGTTTACAACCACATTGCCCCAATATTAGAAAGCAGAATCGCAAAACTTGCAAAAATAAGACCTGTTTTAAATGTTGCTCCAAACGGGGCTAGTGAAATTGACGAAAAAACAGCAAAAGTATCTCGAAAAATTTTGAATTCGGTTGTTCATAATTTAAAGTTAAATGAAAAGATTATTGAAGCAACAAATTGGAGTGAACTTTGTGGAACAAGTTTTTACAAAATTGTTTGGAATAGTGATATTGGCGAAACAGTTGGACTAACAAGTGATAATAAGCAAATCAAAAAAGGTGAAGTGGAAATTTCAGTATGTTCACCTTTTGAAATTTTTCCAGACAGTAACACAACAGAAAACTTGGATGACCAAACAAGCATAATACATGCAAAACCATACAAAGTTAGTCAAATAGAAAAGATATGGGGTGTTAAAGTTCAACCAGAAAACATAGATGTTTTGACTGTTTCTTCATCTAATATAGCAGGGGGGCTAGGTTATACTGCATCACTACCAAAGATTATAAGCGAAAAAACAAGTGATAGTGCCGTTGTTATTGAAAGATATGAAATGCCAACAGTTGAATATCCAAATGGTAGAGTTATTGTTGTTGCAGGAAACAAATTGCTTGCAATGGCAGAATTGCCTTACCTAAACAAAAGTGAAGATTCAAGGGGATATCCTTTTGTAAAGCAAACATCAATTTCTGTACCAGCATCGTTCTGGGGTATTAGTGTTATTGAAAGATTGATTCCAATACAAAGAAGTTACAATGCCATAAAAAACAGAAAGCACGAATTTTTGAATAGAGTTGCAATGGGCATTTTGTCTGTTGAAGACGGTAGTGTTGATATCAACAGTTTGGAAGATGAGGGCCTATCCCCAGGCAAGGTGCTTGTGTATAGACAGGGCTCAACTCCACCAAAAATTCTTGAAAATTATCAAATGCCAAGTGTGTTTGAAAATGAAGAAGAAAAACTACTTGAAGAGTTTTCACAAATAGCAGGCATCAGTGATATGGCTTCAACAAGAAAATACTATAGTTCAAATATGAGTGGAACTGCACTAGAATTATTGATTGCACAAGAAACTGACAGACTTCAAAGCACAATTGACCAAGTTAGACTTGCAATGATTTCAATTGGAAAGATGATTTTGCGACTATACAAACAATTTGCAAAAGAAAAGAGATTGAGCAAAATTGTTGATGGCAACGGAAAACTTGAACTATTTTATTGGAATAGTAGTGATATATCAAGCGATGATGTTGTTTTGGATACAACAAATGAAATAAATGAAACATTGTCTCAAAAAAGAGATATGGTTTTTGCTCTGCTCAATGCTGGTCTATTGAGTGATGAAGATGGCAACTTGAAGCCAAGCACAAAACAAAAAATTCTTGATATGCTTGGATTTGGAACTTATGAAAATGCAAGGGATATGAATGAATTACACATAAAAAGAGCAGGTAATGAAAATTTGGACATTGTATCAAATATAAAAGTTGAACGAATGGCTATTGATAATGATGAATTGCATATTAGAGAGCACACTGCATTCCTTCTTACACTGGAAAAGAAGAATACAGAAAACTATAATCAAGTTGTAGAAAAACTACTTGCTCATATTGAAGAACACAAATCACATTTAGTTTAGTTGATACAAAATATCAATTTTAAAATTTTACTGCATAACCTAATCTAAAATATAGGTGAAACCTATTTTACATAAAACAAAGGAGTATATATGGAAAACATAAACAATTTAGGAGAACAACCAAACGAATTGAAACAAACCTTGAATGTTGAGGAACAACAAAATATAAATGAGACAAATTCTGGCTCTCCTATTGGAAAATTTAAGTCAGTTGAAGCATTGTCTATGGCATATCAAAACTTAGAAAAAGAGTTTACTCAAAAGTGTCAAAAGATAAAGGAACTGACAGAAAAAAATATTCAGGAGAATATGGCTAGTTCCATACCTGAATACAAAAGAGATGATTGGGAAGAAAAGGTTAGAGATTTTTTCTCAATTCATCCAGAGGCAAAAGAATATGTTGCTGAAATTTCCGAAGTGCTTTCAAACAATCAACAAATTGCAAATAGCAAAAACAGTTTGGAATTTGCTTTGACAAAAGTTTTGGCAGACAAATTTGTGCCTTATTCTTCATTGGTTGAAGATGAAAATTTTTTGCAAGAGTATATTTATTCAAACAAAAAAGTAAAAGACAAAGTTGTTGAGAACTATCTTGACAACATTCAAAACGAAAGGGCTTTGCCACTAATTTCCAGCAACAGTGGAGCAGGGGCTATATCTAGTCCAATCAGCAAACCCAAAACAATCAAAGATGCTGGAAAAATGGTTGAGGCCTATTTAAAGAACAAATAGGAGATATTATTATGGTTACATTAACAAGTGCAGACAAAGCACTAAAACAAGTTTATCTTGAAGTTGTTTCAAATCAACTTAACACAAACACAAATCCTTTACTCACAAAAATTGAACAAACAACAAGAGATGTTTGGGGAAAAGAAATTGTAAAGGTTGCCCCATTTGGCATCAATGGTGGTATAGGTGCAGGCGATGAAGATGGAAGTCTTCCAGCAAGTGCAAGCAACAATTATGTAAAGTTTGTTACAGAATTGAAAAATCTTTATGGAAAAATTGAAATTTCAGACAAGGCATTGAGAGCAAGTGAAAACAGTGTTGGAGCTTTTGTTAATTTGTTGAATGCTGAAATGGAAGGACTTATCAAAGCAAGTCAATTCAACTTTGGCAGAATGCTCTTTGGTGATGGAACAGGTAAATTGGCAACAATTTCTGCTGTTTCAACAGGAGTGATGACAGTTAATTCCGTAAAGAGTATGATTGAAGGATTGGTTGTTGATATCTACACATCAGCAGGCACAAAAGTTGTTTCTGGTGCAAGAATCACTGCAATTGACAGAATAAACAAAACATTTACAGTTGACAAAACTTTGCCAGAAACTGTTGTTGAAAATTGTTTTGTTACAGTTCAAAATTCATACAACAAAGAACTCACAGGTCTTGGTGCAATTTTTGGCGAAGGCAACATCTATGGTGTTACAAGAGCATCTAATGCTTGGATGAATCCATACACAAAATCAGCTTCAACATTGACAGACAATGTTATTCAAACAGCTATTGACTATCTTGATGAAAATGTTGGCAGTCAAATTGACTACATTACATGTTCTAGCGATGTTAAGAGAATATATCAAGCATATCTCGCAACAAACAGACAAAACATTGACTATATGGAACTTCAAGGTGGATATAAAGCTATTTCTTACAACGGAATTCCAGTTGTTAGTGATAGATTTGTTGAAGATGGAACAATGTATTTGTTGAATACAAAAGAATTTGCTCTTCATCAACTTTGCGATTGGCAATGGTTGACAGGAGAAGATGGCAGAATTCTCAAACAAAATGCAGGATATCCTGTTTACACTGCAACACTTGTAAAGTATGCAGATCTTATTTGCAATAAGCCAGCCGGACTTGCAAAAATTACAAATATCGCACAATAAGGAGTGTTTTTAGTTGGAGATACCACAATGTTTTGTTGTGGTATTTTCACTAAATTTATTATGAATTATATTGAAATTAAGAGTGATGTCTTTGATATAGTCAAAAGAATAAAATCAATAGACAAAAAATATTTTGTTGTCTATAATTTCGTTCGCAAAAAATTTGAAGTGCACTACAAAAGAAACAAAAATGACTATGAATTGACAATACCATACACAAGTTTAGATGCAAGAGCTGTTGAGTTTGTGAGAAAGACAAGAATTGAAAACCGAAAAAAACTATTTGAAGAAATTGAGAAAACAAATGAACAACTTGAAAAAAATGAAACCAAAAAAACTATTGAAAATATAAATAGGAGAATTTATGAGAGTAAATAATATAATTAAGCAGGTGGCAACATATTTGCAACTTTCAAATGTGTTGGATGCAGACCTCGATGACTATGAAAATTTGGATTTGCAAACAAAAAAAGACATAAATTTGATTTTGAGTTCTATGAACGAAGTTTTGAGTGATATTGCAACAGATTATCTTCCATTGGTATATTGCGAAGAGATTGAAGTTGAAAATAGCGAATTTGAATTTTCAAACCTAACCAAACCATTTTATAAGTTGCAAAAAATTGAAACAAAAAAACCTTATAATATAGAATTAGAAACCTTGTATATTGCAAATGGAAAATATAAAATTCATTATCAATTCTTGCCAGATATTTTTGAGCTTGGAGATGAAATAACAGATTTTGATTCAAGATTAACAATTTTTGCAGTTTGTTATGGTGTTGCAAGTGAGTTTTGTTTGATTTCAGGAAACTATAGTGAAAGTGAACTTTGGAATAGTAGATTTGAATCGGCAATGGATATTGCAAAAAGACAAAACAAAGTTTTCAGTTTAAAGAGTAGAAGGTGGCTATGAAAAAAACAAAATATCCAAAGACAAACGAAATTGAATTTTCAATTTATGATTTTGCAAATGGTATTGATGTTGAAACCGATGAAAATATAACTGACTTTAACAAATCAGTAAATTCCTACAACTTTGAATACAAAAATGGAGTTTTGACCGAAAGTGTGGGTTTTGAAGATTTGACTATTCCAAAATATGAATATGAAGGCAGTGTTGAAAGAACGGCTGTTTTCAACAATCAAGATAGTGATGGAACATTCAAAAAAGTTGCACATTTCAAGGAATACAACGAGAGATTTGGAAAAAGAAATGATAGAATATTTTATATATCAGGCGACAACAAACCATATTTTGGAATGTTGACAGGAACTCCAATTTTTGTCAAACTTGTCAACACTGAGTTCACTGAAACTCCAAAAATGAAAAACTATACTGATGGTGAAAGAGATTGCATTTTGTTTTATAACGAAACAGATGGCATAAAGACTTGGAATAACAATGTTGATTCAATTTCTTACCCAAACATTCCTAAAATTTATGACTTTATTGAATATAAAAACAGAATTTTTGCCGTCCCTTGTGGCGAAAGACTGACAATAGTTACCGACACAAAAAATCTCTTGACTTGGGAAGATGAGCAAGAGGAAGATTTGGAAGAAGAAGTTCAGGAACAAAACCAAGAACAAAACCAAGAACAAAGTCAAGAACAAACAGAAGAAGTTACAGAAGAATCAAAAATGATAATTCCTTTTGATATAGAAAGAGGATATATCAACAAACTGTTGACATTCAATGGCTATTTGTTTGCTATTAGAGATTTTGGTATTAGCAGAATTTATTGGTATGGTTTAACTGGCTACAATCTCTCTCATCTTCTTTTCTCTGGTAGCAGGATTTATGCAAACACTGCTTGTGTTTGTGGCAATAGAGGACTTGTGCTTTGCAAAGATGGAATTTATGAGTTTGACAATGTGTCAGCAAAAAAGTTGAAACTAAAACTCAACAGAATGTTAGAGGGGGTTTCAAATCAAAATGCAGTTGCTTCATACAGAAATGGAGTGTATTATTTGGCATGTAGATTGAATTTTGGAGATGGCAAAACAATTGGTTGCGAAAGTGGAGAATATAAAAACAATGCAATTATTATGTATGACACTCAAACAAACAAATATTCAATTTGCAGAGGTGTTGATGTTATAGACCTTTGCACAATTCAATATTTGTCAGCCGATAAACTTATTGCTTGCTTCAATGGAACATATTCAAATAGACTTGGGCAACTTTCACAATCTGCAAAAATGTTTGGCACAAATCAAACGAAATTTTGGCAATCACCTTTTTCTGATTTGGGTTATAGCAACAAAATAAAATACATAAAAGAAATTTCATTGTTGTCGTTATATGACATAAAACTTACAGTTTTTTCAGAAAATGAAAAAAGAGAGTTTGATATAAAAGGTTCAAACATAATTTCAAGAGTCCCAGTTAGAATAAAAGGTAAATGTATTGGAATTTCAATCACAAGTGAAACAGAAAAGGCCTATATTAGCAATCTTAAATTGATTGCAAATTTGGTGGATAATGAGTTTGTATAAAATCAAACTTGGCAACATAAGAAACGAAATTAGAGCAATGAACTTAAAAAATCTTTTGAATAGTGGAGAAAAGAATATGATTGACGAATATATTGACAAAGAAGTTTTGAAAGATATCATTCAAAACATTGAAAAACCTGTAGAAAACAAAGTTGAAGATATAAATCTTTCAAAAACTCTTAACAAAATCGAAGAAAAAAAATTTTATGATTCTATAATAAATTTAAAAAACAGAGATAAAAATGTGGAATGATATTATAAATTTAGCATTGAATAGTGGTCTATGGGCTGTGCTGTTTTTGGGACTATTTGTATTTGTAATAAAAGATAGCACAAAAAGAGAACAAAAATATCAACAAACAATAAAAGATTTGACTTCACATTTGGGAATTGTGAAAGGAATAAGAGAAGACATTGATGAAATCAAAAGTTTTGTTTATAAAAACAAAAAAACAAAAACTTCATCAAAAAACATCACAAAAAAACATGAAGATACAAAAAAGGAGAATTGATGAAGTAAAAATTTAGAAGTTATTCCTTTTGGATGAGTGTAACTGCTGCGGTTATACTTGTTGTTGACAATGTGGGCAAGATGCTTGGTTTTTCAATTGAAAATCAAGATATCACAAAAATTGTTGACAGTATTTGTGGAGTATTGATATTGTTTGGTATTTTAAAATCTTCACACGATTTAGACAAGCTAAATAATGATACAGACCAAGATGATATAAATCAGTTTTTATCAAACGAACAAGACGAAAATTTGAATGCAGAACAAAATAAAAACATAGAAGATTTAAACAAGACAAATAACAAAAAAGATTGTAAATAAGAAAAATGGGGATTTTGTCCCCATTTTTTTTAAATCAAAAATAAATAGTAAATATAAATCATTATAAATATATTAGATATTATTCATTATCTGTTTTGGTTTTTATTGTTTCATCAGTTCTAACAAAAGAGTCAATTTTTTTTTCTTCTTTTTTCTCTTCTTTTTTGCTTGCTGATGAAACCTTTGAAAGTTTTGGCATAAGCTCCAAAATTTTTTTAATCGTTGGATTGTTTACTTTTTTTAACAATTCCTTAATCAAAGGATTATCTAATCCAAAAGAATTAACATTATTTTTTTGCATAAGCATTGGAAGCAACACAAAAAGCATATTGTCGCCATTTTGCGATTCAGTGCTGGTGCTCAAAATATTGGTGTTGTTTTGAGTGCTGTTTCTAGATAAATATGTATTTTCCATTCTATCCAAAATTTGATTCATAGATGGTGTGCTGTTTAGTTTTTCAGTTTCTTCATTTAGTATGGTTGCTTTGACTCCATTTATTTTTATCATAAAAACTCCTAGTATCAATATTTATATATGCTGTCATATAATAATTTAGTTAAAAAAAGGAGATATTATGAATTTTAGTAATTTTTGTTCAAATAATCAAAATATAGAAAATTTGCAAAAAAACAATGAAAATTTGCAAAAAAATTGCAAAATTAACCAAAAAAATGACACAAAAATTGAAAATATTGATGAAGAAGTCAAAAAAGATATGGAACAAAAACTTGAAAAATACAAAAACTTAAATCAAAATCAACTCACAGAAGAGTTATTAAAAGAAGCAAACAAACAAAAGATGAATGGAAATTTGAATGACGAAAAAATAAAAGAAATTCAAAACACAATTTTGCCAATGCTTGATGAAAGTCAAAAAAACAAATTCAATGAGCTAATAAATTTGATTAAATAGTTGGAGATTTTATGTTAAAAAAAATTGATAAAAAACTATTGAATATGGTCAAAACATTCAGCAATTCAAGCCAAAGGGTTGATTGTCTTGTCTTTGCAAACAACTATAATTTTGCAAAAAAATATCTAAAAAATTTTGATTTTGACATAAGAGAATTTCCGTTTATAAAGGCATTTGGTGTCAATGCAAAACTTACAGATGTTATTCATCTTTCAAATCTAACACAGGTAAGTTACATATCAAGCGAAACAAAAGTTTTTGCACAAATGGACAAAACAAGGTCGGTTATGAATATAGAAAATGCACAAAAATTTTCGAGTGGAAACGGTGTTTGTGTTGCTGTTATTGATACAGGTATTTGTGAACATATTGACTTTTGTTCATTCAAAAATAGAATTGTTTGCTTCAAAGATTTTGTAAACAACAAACAAACTCCATATGATGACAATGGACATGGGACATTTGTTAGTGGAGTTATTGCTGGCAACGGGTTTTCTAGTGGAAAAAAGTATATGGGGGTGGCTCCAAATTGCAATATTGTTATGTGCAAGGCACTTGATGAAAATGGAGAAACGGGCTCTATAACCATTTTGAATGCAATGCAGTGGATTTATGAAAACCGACAAAAATACAATATAAAAGTTGTTTGTATGAGTTTTGGAAGTGAACCACTAGAAGCAGGGGACCCCCTTATGTTAGGAGCAGAGGCACTCTGGAATGCAGGAGTTGTGGTTGTTGCAGCAGCAGGCAACAGTGGGCCAGAAATGTCAACAATAAAGAGTCCGGGTTCAAGTGGAAAAATTATAACAGTTGGTGCTTTGGATGATGGCAGGAAAGAAGGAAATATTGAAAAAAAGAATTTCAAAATTGCAAACTTTTCAAGTAGGGGGCCATCAAAAAACTTTTTCAAACCCGATTGTGTTGCTTGTGGAGTTGATATTGTCAGCACAACAAATAGTATTGAAAAGTTCTATTCAACAATGAGTGGCACGAGTGTTTCAACTCCAATTGTTGCAGGAAGTGTTGCTCTTTTGTTTGAGAAAGAGCCATATTTGACACCACTTGAAGTTAAAAGAAAAATTATAAATTCTTGTGAACAACTAAATATTGGTCGAAATGAAGAAGGATTTGGGATTTTGAATGTTGGAAAACTATTGCAGTAAAAAAGCAAATTGATTTTTTAGTTTTTATTCAAATAAAACAATAACACAAAGTATAAAAAGCAAAATCACAAATAACTTTTTTTCTTGTTAAATCGCTTGTTAAAGTGAGAGTATAGTGCCAAAAATGTTGTGATTGTGGCAAAGATAAGATAGTATAAGTTATATCTCAATACAAAACTAGCAATCAACATAAAAACTGAAACCAAAAAGTAGTTTTTTGTTCTGTCTTTGTTGAGTGCAAATTCCAGGTAATAGTTGATATTTTTTTTGTTTTTAATCTCTTTGATATTGTTTGTTGCTTTGAAATTTAGTGGTTTGTATATGTTTTCATAAGCTGATAATTCATCAAGAATTATCACTTTTTTTTCTTGAATAATGCTAGCAATTTGTTTTGCTTTTTGTGAATAGGATTTGCAAACAACAATCAATTTTTTTGCTTTCATATATTTTGTTTTTGTGTAACTTTCCAAAATTTCTTTGTCAGATATTTCATAACAAGAAAATATTGGTCGCAAAATGGTGTCATTTACAACAATAAAATCACTTTTTTGCTTGACTTCATATTTTTTGCTCAAATACTTTTCAAACTCTTTTAAGATTTGTTGTTCAGTCATCAATAAAAAATTTGTAGAAATGTTTTGAGCTGATTTCAATTCACCACTGGACAACTCTTTATTTTTGTATTTTATTTTTTTAATCAAGTGAAAAATTGTAACAATCAAAAATGTCATTATTCCACTCAAAAAAATAGTCAAAAAAATATCGTGCAAAAAATATCTACTCCATACAAAACTTATCAAAAACACAAATGCTGTTCCAAACACAAAATCAAAAACGGAACTAATTTTTAAGGTTTTCATATTTTGATTATTGACAGAATTTGAAAAAATAAAATTAGTCAATAATATTTATAAAATAGGTTTATATTTTTTGATAGACAATTGTAAGAGTTTTCACTCAAAAATTAGTATTATTTCAAATTTTTTTTGGACAAGTAATATTTTGTAGAAAGGTCAGTTTATTTTAAGTAAAATATTTTTCTTTGTTTGCTAAATACATAATTTAGTATTATAATATAGATTA
>CAMOHL010000008.1 GCA_946615295.1 uncultured Clostridia bacterium | reverse complement strand
ACAATATGGATTACAAAAAGATTATTTCAGAGGTATTGAAACAAAACAATATTGAGCCAACTCAAGAAATTTTTGAAAAGCTTGAAAAGTATTATAATTTTCTTGTTGAATATAATAAAAATGTAAATTTAACAGCAATAGTTGAAAAGGAAGATGTTTTTTTAAAACATTTTGCTGACAGTATGCAAGGAGTAAACAACTATAAAACAGGTTCAACAGTTTGTGATATTGGCACAGGTGCAGGATTTCCCGGAGTAGTATTAAAAATTATTAGGCCAGATTTGGATATTACTCTTGTTGATAGTTTAAACAAAAGAATTGTATTTTTAAATCAACTTATTGAACTTCTGGAGCTTAATGGGATAAGAGCAATTCACACAAGAGTTGAAGATGTGGATTTTAAAAACAAATATTTGAACTCATTTGATTATGTTGTCGCAAGAGCAGTTGCAAAACTAAACACACTTGCAGAATACTGTTTACCTTTTGTGAAAATTGGCGGATATTTTATTGCATATAAAAGTATTGATATTGATGATGAGATAAGTTTATCAAAAACTGCAATAAAAAAACTAGGTGGCTCGCTTGTTGAAGTTAAAGAATATAAGCTTATCGAAGATATTGTTAGAAAACTTGTGTTTATAAAAAAGGAAATAAAGACAAGTAATTTGTATCCAAGAGATAAGAACAAACCAAGAACAGCTCCAATTGAATAAAACATATAAGCATTGTGTTTTTATTGTAATTGATATCATATTTGTAATTTAATTAAAAAACAATTAAGATATAAAAAATAAAAAATACAGTATACTCCTATTGTAAATAAAAATGTTTCATGTGAAACATTTTTTTATTTATTTAAAAACAAAATCATTTTGCACTACTTATAAAAGTAAACTGAATAAGTATTTATCGTAATCGAGTTGTTTCATGTGAAACAACTGTTGTAAACAATAAAGATATCTAATAATTCATTTGCAACTTAACTCGTTAAAAATAGAATTATATAAATAATAATATTAAACTGTAAAAATAAAATACAATTAAACAATAGAAAGAGCTAAACAAAGATTTGTTATAACACCAAATCTTATCATATGACAAATTTAAAATAAGTTATACGATAAGGGTGTAAATATATCAAAACAATATAGTGCAGTGTATAATAAATAAAAAATAATGTAAAATTGTTTCATGTGAAACATTTTTGTATAAAAATACTTGTTAAAAGAAAATTTATTTGCTATACTTTTATTGTAAGGAGAATACTATGGGAAAAATTATTGCATTCGCCAATCAAAAGGGCGGTGTTGGAAAAACAACAACTTGTGTTAATTTAAGTGCCTATCTGGCTACAATGGGCAAGAAGGTATTATTGATAGATTTAGATCCACAAGGCAATGCTACAAGTGCTGTAGGATTAGATAAAGATAATGACTTAAAAAGTGTATACAATGTTATTGTTGGCGAAAATTATGTTGAAGAAGTTATAAAAAGAAGCTGTGTTGATGGACTTGATATTATGCCAAGTGAAATCAATCTTGCTGGAGCAGAAATTGAACTTGTTTCAATGGATAATAGAGAAAGAGTTCTCAAAAATATTCTAAATAGATTAAAAAATCTCTATGATTATATTTGTATAGATTGTCCACCATCACTAGGACTATTAACTGTAAACGCTCTAACTGCTTGCGATTCTGTTTTAATACCTATTCAATGTCATTTCTTTGCACTTGAAGGTTTGACTCAATTGATGAACACAATAAAACTAGTCAAAAAGCATCTTAACGAAGCAATTGATGTTGAAGGCGTTGTTCTTACAATGAAAGACAAAAGAAGTAATTTGGTTAATCAGGTAAGTGAAGAAATAAGAAAGTTTTTTGGAAAGAAGGTTTTTGACACTGTCATTCCAAACAATATAAGGCTTGCAGAAGCACCAAGCTACGGATTGCCAATTTGTAAGTATGATCCAAAGAGCAAGGGTGGCATTGCATACAAAGAATTAGCAGTTGAATTACTTGAAAGGAATAAATAATTAGAGGTAAATTATGAAAAATGGATTAGGAAGAGGACTTGAAAGTTTGTTTGGAGTTTATAACAACTCTGTAGAAGAACTTGAAAAAGAAAACAGAATAAATAATATTTCGCAAAACAGTAACAATTATGAATCTAACGAAAATGTTGTAATGTTGCCAGTTGATGAGATCGATACAAATATCAATCAGCCAAGAAAGAATTTTGATCAAAAAGCGCTTGCTGATTTGTCAGCCAGTATAAAAGTACATGGTGTTGTGCAACCAATTATTGTTGTTAAGATTGGTGAAAGATACATGATTATAGCTGGTGAAAGAAGATATCGCGCAACAAAGCTTGCTGGACTAAATACAATACCTGCTATAGTAAAAAATTATACTGAAAGCCAAATTGCAGAAGTTAGCTTACTTGAAAATTTACAAAGGGAAGATTTAAACCCAATGGAATGCGCAAGAGCAATGAAAAAACTTATGACTGACTATGGCTGGACACAAGAAAAAGTTGCTGATAGATTGGGAAAGTCAAGACCAGTTGTTGCTAACACAATTAGACTATTGAATCTCGAACCTGAAGTTATTTCTATGATTGAACAAGGAAAAATTTCTGCAGGTCATGCAAGAAGCTTGGTTGCTGTTGTTGATAGAAATGCTCAAATCAAGCTTGCAAAACAAGTTTGCGAAAAAAAGCTAACAGTTAGAGATTTGGAAAAAGCAGTCAAGGGTAAAACTACAAGAAACCCTGTGGCTGATCAATCAGTTGAACTAAAACAACTTGTTGAAGATATGAAAAGAATTTTGGGGACAAAAGTTGGTGTTGTTGGAAATGACAACAAAGGTAGAATCTATATAGATTATTACAGCAGAACCGACCTTGATAGAATTGCTGAAATTATGGAAAAAGCAAAATAATCTCTTGAAAATATAAAGTAGAATTTTGATTTTAAAATAGAAATTGTTTTTTATAGTGTAATTTATTTGTAAATAAAAAATTATATAAAATATAATAATTTTAAAAAATTGTGAAAAAAATACAAAAAAACAGCAAAAAATCATCAAAAATTGCCAAAAAACGGATAATTTTTTAAAAAAATCAAAAAAATAACATAGAAGCTAATCTATGTTATTTTTTATTATGTTGTAAAAATTCAATTTCATCAAGAGCTTGTTTTAAGTCATCAAAGGCATAATCATATAAATAGTTGCTTTGCAAATCAATACCATATTTGTTTAAAATATTCAATGGATAATCACTTCCGCCACTCTTCAAAATGTTTATATAGTTTTCAACTGCATTTGGTTTGTTATTCAAGATTGAGTTTGCAATATAAACCGCAGTAATAAAACTTGTTGCATATTGAAACACATAATAAGGAGTGTAAAAGTGTGGTATTCTTAGCCACTCGTGAATGATGTTTTTGTCTATTTTTACAATACCAGCAAAATGTTTTTCAAGCAATTCTTTATATTTTTCATCCAAAATTTCAGGGCTTAAAATTTCATCTTTTTCAATTTTGTCAAAAACAAAATCTTCAAACTCGGCAAACATTGTTTGTCTAAAAACCGTAGATTTGAATGATTGCACATAGTGATTGAGATAAAAAAGTTTTTCTTCATCTGTTTTTGCAGTTTTTAACATATACTTGTTTAGCAAAATTTCATTTGTTGTACTTGCAATTTCAGCAATAAAAATTTCGTATTGATGTTTTGAATATGGTTGACTACTGTCAGATAAATACGAGTGCATTGCATGACCAAGCTCATGTGCTAGTGTTGAAAGACTATCATATTTTGCAGTGTCATTTAAAAGAATAAAAGGATGAATTCCATATACTCCCAGCATATATCCACCACTTTTTTTGTGCTCATTTTGATAATAATCAACCCAAGAATTTTCAAATGCAGAATCAAGCAATTTTTGATACTCATCTCCAAGTGGCAAAAGAGCATTTTTAACAATCTGTTGTTGTTCATCAACAGTCCATTCCTTGTTATAATCTTTCACAATGCTTTGATATACATCTTGAAATCCAAAGTCATCAATTTTTAAAGTTTCTTTTAGTAAAGTAAAGTATTGTTTTTCTAGATCTATGTGTTTGTTGACATTATCAATCAAACTATAAAATATTGATTTTGGTAGTTTGCTTGATTTGAACATCATATCAAATGTTGAACTATATTTTCTTAACTCCATATCACTAGAAATCATCTTTGCAAAATTGATGTAGTTTATTGATACAGATCTAGCAAATTGATTTATCACTTTGTATAAATTGTTGTAGGCAGTTGTTCTAACAATTCTATCTTTACTTTCAATAAACATAGAATAAGAACTCTGTGTGAGTGGCATATCTTTGCCATCAACTTTAACATCATCAAACTTAAAGTCGTTTTGTGTGATTGCTTCATAAACTTCACTAAAACCATTTGAAAATTTTGTTACTGTGGAAAGAGCAGTTTCTTCTTTCTCTGTCAGAGTGTGGATTTTGTTTTCAATAATGCTTTCGATTTCCAAATTATAATTTTCAAATCTTTTGTCTTTCAAAAGTTCTTTCAAAATTTTATTGTCAATTTTAGATAATTCTGGCATCACAAAAGAAGTTATATTTGAAAGTTTAAAAAGAATCAAATTAAGTTCTTCATTATATTTCACAAATTTTTCGTCTTGCAAATTTGTGTCATGATTTAGCATAATATAAGAATTTACTTTTTCAAGCAATTTTTCAAATTCCTCACTAAAAATAAAATATTGCAAAAGTTGGTCAAAATTTGATAATTTTCCCTTAAAATTTGCAAATTTTTCAACATTTTGACTTAATTTTTGCAAATCGCCTTCAAATTCAATGTGGTTTTTATAAATATCTTGTAAGTTCCATTTATATTTTTTGTCTATAATTTCTATTTCCATATTACCTCAAAATGATTATATTATTTTATTAATATTTCGTCAAATTAGTTTGTGAATAATATTGATTATTATTTTATAAATTTAATGTATCATGATATAATTATTATAAAGATTATTGTCTAAAATATAAAAAATAGGAGTAAATATGAAAACAGATATAGAAATTGCAAATTCAACAAAATGGAAACCAATTATAAAAATTGCAAAAAAAATTGGTATAAAAAAAAGTGATATTATTTTGTTTGGTGATTACAAAGCAAAAATAAATTGTGGTATAAAAGAAAGCTTAGGTAAATTAGTTTTGGTTACAGCAATAAATCCAACTGCTTCTGGAAATGGAAAAACAACGGTTGCCATTGGACTTGCCGATGCACTAACTCAATTAAAAAAGAAAACGGCTCTTGCTTTGAGAGAACCATCACTTGGACCTGTTTTTGGAATGAAAGGTGGAGCTACTGGTGGAGGTTATAGTCAAGTTGTGCCAATGGAAGACATAAACTTGCATTTCAATGGAGATTTTCATGCAATTACCTCTGCAAACAATTTGTTATGTGCAAACATTGATAATCACATTTTTCAAGGTAATGAGCTGAACATTGATGAGAAGACAATAATGTTTAATAGGTGTTTAGATATAAACGACAGGGCATTGAGAGATGTTGATATTTGCAGTGAATATGAAAGAAAAGAAAAGTTTAACATAACAGCAGCAAGTGAGATTATGGCAATTATGTGCCTTGCAAAAGATATTGAAGATTTAAAAACAAGACTTGGCGATATAATGGTTGCATTAGATAAAAACGGTAACCCAATTTACGCTAGAGATTTAAAAGTTGAAAATGCAATGGCAATACTTCTTAAAGACGCAATGAAACCAAATTTGGTGCAAACACTAGGTGGAACGCCTGCAATTATTCATATGGGGCCATTTGCAAATATCGCACATGGTTGCAATAGTATTATTGCAACAAAAACAGCAATGTCTCTTGCTGATTATACGGTTACTGAAGCTGGTTTTGGTTCTGATTTGGGTGCCGAAAAATTTTTAGATATCAAGTGTAGATTGGCAGATATTAAACCAAATTGTGTTGTTTTAGTTGCAACAATAAAAGCACTCAAGTTCAATGGGGGTGCTGATAAAAACGAATTAGATATTGAAAGTTTGGATGCACTAAAAAATGGAATGCCAAACCTTTTAAAGCACCTTGAAAATCTGACGAATGTGTATAATGTGCCAACCGTTGTAACCTTAAACAAATTTGCAACTGATACCGATGCCGAAGTGAAACTTGTTAAGGAAATGTTGAAAGACAAAGCGAATGTGATTGTCAATGAAGTTTGGGCGAAAGGTGGAATGGGGGCTATTCAACTTGCAAAAGAAGTTGTTAAATTGTGTGATAAAGAATACAAACTAAATTATGCCTATGAATTGAATGACACTGTTGAAAACAAGATTTTGAATGTTGTAACAAAGATATATGGTGGCAAATCAGTTATAATTAGTGAAAAAGCAAAGGCAAAAATTGAAATAATAAACAGACTTGGATTTGATAAATATCCAATTGTCATTGCTAAAACACAGTATAGCTTGAGTGATAATCCAAAACTTTTAGGAGCTCCTACAAATTTTGATATCACTGTTGATGATATAGAAATCAAAAATGGAGCAAAATTTTTGGTGGTTATGTGTGGAAAAATGCTACTTATGCCAGGGCTTTCAAAAAAACCAGCGAGTATGGGTATGAAAATTGACAAAAACGGTAATATATCGGGTCTCTTTTAGCATAAACAATAAAAAGATTGACAAATTGCGAACTATAATATATAAATATATAGGAGAAAATATGAAAAATTATATATCAAACCATCATCATAGCAAATAAATGCCAATTTTTTTGGCATATTTTGCTGTGCCGTTTGATAAATTTTGAATCAACGACACAATGTTGTTGATTTTTTTTATTAGGAGAAAATATGAAAAAAGAAAATTTTGAACTAAGAAATGTCAAAGGAACTTTTGATTTTTTGCCACAATCGCAAGCCATAAGAAATAATATTATGGATATTTTAAAAAAGAATTTTGTAAAATATGGATATATGCCACTAGAAACACCAATTTTGAATGAATTCGATTTGTTAAAA
Organism: uncultured Clostridia bacterium; assembly: GCA_946615295.1. GTDB lineage: Bacteria > Bacillota > Clostridia > Christensenellales > UBA1242 > UBA9845. Next base: position 6,636 of record CAMOHL010000008.1, on the reverse strand, counting down.
TATAAATATTCAGAAAATGCAGAAATTTTGAGTGAAATATATAGATTGACTGACCAAGGAAAAAGAGACTTGGGACTTAGATATGACTTGACAGTTCCTTTTTGCAAGGTCATTGGTTTGAATAAGGATTTGCAAATGCCTTTTAGAAGATATGAAATTGGCAAGGTGTTCAGAGATGGTCCAGTTAAACTTGGCAGAACAAGAGAGTTCTATCAATGTGATGTCGATGTTGTTGGTATTGACGGAAGATATATCGAAGTTGAACAAATGCAAATGGTTTTGAATATTTTTAAAGAACTCAACATTGATATTTGTATCAAATGGAACAATAGAAAATTGATGGTTGGAATTCTTGAGTATTTGGGTTACAAAGAAAATCAATTTGATGAAATAATTGGTCTTATTGATAGATGTGAAAAGATAACCATTGAAGAACTTAAAAAAGAGTTTGAAAAAATTGGTATAGACAACCAAGGGGCCACTCAAATTTTGGATATGTTTGCTAAATCACTTGATGATTATGCAAAAATTGCAAAAGAAACAAAAATACAAAATTTTGTTGAGGGCGTAAATGAATGTTTGGAAGTTCAACAACTCGTTGAAAAACTAGAAATACAAAACAAGGTTGTTTTCACAGCAAAACTAGCAAGGGGGCTAGGTATTTATACAGGAACAGTGTTTGAATTCTTTGATAATGAAAAAAGAATAACATCATCATTGGGTGGAGGTGGTAGATACAATAAAATCATAACAGAATTCATGGATAATGGAACAGAGTATCCAGCAGTTGGTTTGAGTTTTGGATTGGAGCCAATTTATGCAATTTTGTCAGAAACAGCTCAAAACAATTTTGTTGATGTTATGATTATTCCAATGGACACCCAGATTGAATGTTTGAAGATTGCAGAAAAGTTGAGAGAAGCTGGATTTAAAACAATCATCGACTTTTCAGGAAAGAAACTAAAAAAATCTTTTGACTATGCAAACAAGACAAATATAAAGTTTGTTATGGTTGTTGGAGAAAATGAAATAAATACAAAGCAGTTTTCAATAAAAAATATGCAAACAGGAGAGCAATTCTCATTTGAAATTGAAAAAATTGTTGAATATTTGAAAGAGCAAGAGAATAAATAATTCTCTTGTTTTTTTAATTGTGTTTCACAGTGTCAATATGGAATTATAATGTGTTTGACATTGCTAGGAACTTATCTTATAATTATATTAGCAAAAAAGGGTGAGAAATATTATGGTAACAAAAACAATTTTTGGTAGTCCAATAAAAACTTTGGCTGTAGTAAAAAGAATAAGGGTTTCAAAAAACTTGAAATACTTTCAAATGACAGAACAAGCAAACTCTATTGAGTTTTTATACAAATTAAGCAAAGAAGACTTTGTCTATGGACTTGGTGAAACAGTAAAAGGTTTAAATAAGCGAGGGACTAGACTTGTTAGTTTTAACACTGACATAAACAACCATACAAACGAGACAGAATCTCTTTACGGTTCACATAATTTTTTGATTGTTGACGGAAAAGAAAAATTTGGAGTGTTTATAGACACACCAGCAAAAGTGGTTTTTGAGATTGATTATCAACAACGTGGCGAAATAAAAATTATATGTGAGACAAAAGATATAGTTTTTTATGAGATTAACGGCAAAAACAGTTACGAAGTAACAAGACAATTCCTCAAAATGATAGGTAAATCTTTTGTTCCTCCATTGTGGGCTTTTGGGTTCGGTCAAAGCAGGTGGGGATATGTTACTCAAAATGATTTTGAAAAAGTTGCAGAAGGTTATAGAAGCAATAAATTGCCATTGGACTATATATTTATGGATATTGACTATATGGACAGGTATATAAATTTTACCGTCAACACTGACAACTTTCCCAACATGAGAGAGTTTGTCTCAAAAATGAAAGATAGAAACATAAATCTGGTTCCGACAATTGATGCTGGAATAAAAATAGAACCGGGAAACAAAGTTTATGAAGAAGGTATAAAAAAAGATTATTTTTGTAAAGATAAGAATGAAAAATATTTTGAAGCATATGTTTGGCCGGGTGCTACACACTTTGTTGATTTTTTTAAACCAAAAGCAAGGAGATGGTTCGGAAAACAATATAAATTTTTGACTGACTTGGGCTTTGAAGGCTTTTGGATTGATATGAATGAACCATCAATTTTTTCAATTCCATTTAAAAAAGAATACTTTGATTTGCCACTAGAAGAAATAAAAAAGATTGAATTATATCAAAAGGTTGAGGAATACCACAATTTCTATCATACAATAAAAGGAAAAAAGTATTGTCATTATGATGTTCACAACTCGTTTGGACATCTCATGAATATTGCAGCTGGAAATGGACTTAGAAAATTATTAAAAAATAGGTATTTGCTTGTCTCTAGGTCTTCGTATATTGGAACTCACAGATACTGTGGAATTTGGACGGGCGACAATACTTCAACTTGGTGGCATTTGAGATTGAATGTGTTACAAATGCCAAACTTGAATATGTGTGGATTTATTTATTCGGGGGCTGATACTGGTGGTTTTACTGGAAATTGCTCGCAAGAATTGTTGCTTAGGTGGATGGCATTTTCAGTGTTTACACCATTATTTAGAAATCATACCTCTATAGAAACAGAGCCTCAAGAATGTTATTGCTATGAAAATATCGATTATTTTAGAACAATTTTGAATCTTCGATACAAACTACTCCCTTATATTTATTCTGAATTTATGAAAGCAAGAATAAACAATGATATGTATATCAAACCACTAGCATTTGAATTTGAAGATGACAAAAGAGCAAAGGAAATTGAAGACCAACTTTTAGTGGGTGATAGCATCATGATTGCACCAATCATAGAAGAAGGCAAAACAACAAGATTAGTATATTTGCCTGAAAAAATGACAATGGTTAGATACAATAAAGATGGATTTTATACTGAAGTTATGGACAGGGGGGAGTATTCAATTTCTGCGAATTTGGATGAGGTTGTGTTCTTTATTAGAAACAACAAACTTGTGCCTGTGTGTGATGGCGGAGAAAATGTTATGGAGTGTGATTTGTATAATGTTGAATTGCTTGGTAACGGAGAAGAATATCATCAATATATAGACAATGGACAAACAAAAAGAATTTCAAAGAAAAATATAAGAGTTATAACAAAATCACAAAAATAGGGATATTGGCAAAGAAATATAGAATGAACACATTGATTTTTGAAGTGTATCAAAAAAAGTAGTTAGCTTTTTGCGATACATATCAGTTTTAATGTGTTTTTTTAAGACAAAAATTGAGTATTGACTTTGTCTATAATAAATTATATAATAATAGTATGTTTGGAAAGTTATATCACAAATTTTGGCAAAACATGGAAAAGAATGGTGAAAAAACAGAAGAGTTGCCAAAGAAAAATTTAGATAATAAAGTTTCTTCTTTGTATAACATAGTTTATGGTAAAGATACAAAGAATAATGTTTTTGATATTCATTTTCCACAAGATGAGCAAGAAAAACATCCAACCATAATAGTTTTGCATGGTGGCGGATATGTTGCAGGAAAAAAAGAGAATACAGATCAATATGCAAAACAGCTTGCAAGTAGGGGTTTTTGTGTTATAAATCTTGAATTTGTAAAATGTGACAAAAATGGTAAATATTTCTTAGACCAAATTGCAAATTTTTATGATATGTATAATTACATCAAAAAAGAGACAGAAATTGCTAGAAAAATTGATTTTGACAACATTTTTCTTGCTGGAGATAGTGCAGGTGGACATTTGGCAGAAGTTATTGCCAATGTACAAACAAACAAATTTTTGGATGGAAAAGTTTCATATTTGCATGGACCAAATATAAAAGGAGTAATTCTTGCATCTCCAATATTTGGACCATTCAAGTTGATGCATTTGCCACTTCAGTTTGTAATAAAACCTGTTGCTTATGGAAAGAAAAAAGAATCAAAAATTTTGACTTACAAAAATCATGGATTTGATATGTTAACAAAAAATTTTCCAGCAACTATAATGTTTTCGACTGAAAATGATAAAATGACAGAAGTGCATAAAAAAATTTTTTGTAAAAAGGCAAAGAAGCTCAATTTTCCTTTGGAACATTACACAATAAAAAAAGGATATAACTTGGGCCACGATTCAATGATTTCATATTGTGATTATTATGAAAAAGTTTTGCAAAAAATAGAAGAGTTTGTCAAAGATTTATCTAGTGGAGTTAAAAAGACAGGCTTCAAGAATTACGACCTTGAAGAAGAAATTAACACAGAAGAGATAAAAAAAGAATTATAAAAAAATCAACATAAAAATTGTTGATTTTTTTTGTGCAATATTTACATTTGCTTTGACTTTACTTTAATAAAATCTAATTTAATTTTACTTTTTTAAATATTTTCGCTGGCAGATTTCACACTTTCGTCATCTGAAACAATTGCCTTTTTCTTGAAATATTTAATTTTGTTATTGTTTATTTTTTCAATGTTTGTTGTGTCGGTATGTGGAATTGTTTCCCATTCAACTTTTTTGAATAGTGCAATAACACCTAGTATGACACTATAAGCATTAAAGATTGGCCACATCAACACAGTTGAAATTTTTTTGAAGAAACTGACTCCACAAATTCTTTTGTGTTCACAAGCAAACATAATAGTTGCCATTATCATTTGCACAAGATATGCCACAGTAAGACTTTTTAACATATTTATTGCCATATCTTTCCAAATAATCAAATAATCACTTAAAAAAATAGGGGCAAAAGCTAGCAAAATTATTTGTAAAATGGAAAGAGATAATCCAATTAAACCAATAGGAATAATGTTTATGAGTATATCGTATGTGGAAAATTTGTTCTTTGTGCTTCTTTTGAATATATGTTTAAATAATTCTTTTGACTTTTTTTTAAAAACTAGCAAATGACCTTTTGCCCATCTCAATCTTTGTTTTGTCATAAATTTGAAATTTGTTGGTTGCTCGTCATAAAACATTGCTTCATCGCAATACATAACTTTGTTACCTTGTAAAATTTGGTCAGCAGTCAACTCCCAATCTTCAGTAAGTGTTACATATTGCCAGCCATTTTTAATAACTTCAATGTTGAGCAAAAAGCCTGTTCCTTGAACTCTTGTTGAGCAGTTGCAAATAGTTCTACCCCTACATTCAAATCTGCAGTTTTGAATGAATAATGTTCCATACAATGCAGATGTCAAAGAAGAGCCAAAGTTTTTTGAATTTCTAAAAGATGTGATTATTCTTTTTTTGTTGTAATAAACAAAGGCATCATTCATTTTGCTGATATAGTTTGTTGTCAATATATTGTCAGCATCAAACACAAAAAAACCATCAAATTCATCAATATTATAATCATTTTTTATGTTTTCTATAAGATGTTTTATTGCAAAACCTTTTGTCGCTTCATTTTTGTTGTTATATTCATACACAACGGCACCATGTTCTCTTGCCACTTTTGCTGTGTTATCACTGCAATTATGTGCAATAACAAAAACTTCTAGTTTGTCTTGAGGATAATCATTTTGTCTTATACTGTCAATAAGATTACCAACAACCTTTTCTTCATTTCGTGCTGAAATAATTATTCCATATTTTAGTTTAACATCGGTTTCTTTAAATTTTTTTCTTGCAAATAATCCTATGATTGAAAAGAAAAAATAATAAATTGTAAATGCACCAATAATTGTTGTAAGTATTGAAAAAATCAAATTTACAAGTTGTCCATAGTCCATTTTATCCTCCGTATAACTTGCATTGTAACATATACACAAAAATAAGTCAATATTAAATAGCTATCCCTGCATCGTTATACCTAATTTGTGTTAAATTTAAAAATTTTTGTTTTGAATTTTCAAAAAGCTAAACTATAAAAAATAGTTAATATATTATTAAAAAAATATTTTTTACTATATCAAATAAACTAAATGTGTATAACCAGAGTATAAAAAAATCCTAACAAATACTTGCTAGGATTAGTGGTTGCGGGGGAAAGACTCGAACTTTCGACCTTTGGGTTATGAGCCCAACGAGCTGCCAGCTGCTCCACCCCGCGACATATAAACAAAAAAATTATAGCATTTGAATAAAGCATTGTCAATAGAATATCAAAAAAAATATAAAAAAGTAAAAATAATTTTTGTCAAAACTTGTAATATTATGAGTTATTATTGTGATTTGTGAAATATTGCATTGTATATGCCTTGTCTGTCTATCAAAAATATAAAAATTATATATCCAAAATTGTGTTTAATGCTATAACAAATAAAATCAAGAAGCATCAAGTAAAAAGAAATGTTGTGTTTTTAAAATAATTTGTTGTTTGTATGTAAAAATATGATAACAAAAATAAGGGTTACTTAGCTTAAAATAAAAAAGTCGAAAAATTTTAAAATTTTTATTGACAATTGTGTTTTTATATATTATAATGAAAAAGTCAATGGCGGTGTAGCTTAGTTGGTTATAGCGTTCGGCTCATACCCGGGAGGTCGGTGGTTCGAGCCCACCCACCGCTACCATTAAAATTTTGAATACGGTCCCATCGTCAAGCGGTTAAGACACCACCCTTTCAAGGTGGTTTCAGCGGTTCGAATCCGCTTGGGACTACCA
>CAMOHL010000007.1 GCA_946615295.1 uncultured Clostridia bacterium | reverse complement strand
GGTTAAGGGGGCACCCTGCTAAGGTGTTAGGTCGGGAAACTGGCGCAAGAGTTCAAATCTCTTACTCTCCGCCAAAATTAAATTAAAGGTCAAGAAGAAGACAAGTAGCCCATAGTTTTGCTATGTAGAGAAGTTATCCATGGCTGAAAGATAACAATAGGAACTATGACAGTGAAACCACTTTTTCAACTTTAGCTGGCACAGCAAGTGCAAAACAAGGCTAATTTTTTAGCGAAAAAAGGTGGAACCACGACAAAAATCGTCCTTTGCAACAGCAGAGGACTTTTTTAATTTAATTTATTAAAAAAGGAGAATAGTTATGGATAGTGAAGGATACAAATTAGAAATCAATGTCAAAAGACACACAATGGCACATGTTTTGGCTGGTGCAATAAAAGAACTATATGGAAATGTCAAGTTTGGAATTGGTCCTGCAATTGACACAGGATTTTACTATGACTTTGATATGGACAAAAACATCACTCCAGAAGATTTTGACAAAATAGAAGAAAAGATGAAAGAAATAGTCAATCAAAATCTTGATATGACAAAAGAAGTTATTTCAAAAGAACAAGCAAGAGAATTGTTCAAAAATGAGCCATACAAACTTGAACTTATTGAAGAAATGGCTGACGATGAAGAAATTTCAGTTTATCATCTTGGAAATGTTTTTGATGACTTGTGCAAAGGTCCACATGTTGAAAACACAAAAGTTTTGAGAAACATTTCTTTCAAACTCGACAGAGTTAATGGTGCATATTGGAGAGGAAACGAAAAAAACAAGATGATGCAAAGAGTTTATGTCTATTGTTACGAGACAAAGGATGAACTCAAAGAGAGATTGAGACTAAACCAAGAAGCTCTTGAAAGAGATCATAGAAAACTTGGCAAAGAACTTGGAATTTTTATGTTCTCTGAACTTGTTGGAAAGGGACTACCAATTTGGCTACCAAATGGATATGTTATAAGAAGAACCCTCAACGACTATATCATCAACAAAGAAACAGCTATTGGTTACAGTCATGTTATGACACCATCAATAGGTAGTGTTGATTTATACAAAACTTCTGGACATTGGGACCACTACAAAGATGATATGTTCCCAGCAATGAAAGTTGATGAAGAAGAATATGTTTTGAGACCAATGAATTGTCCACATCACATGATGATATTCAAAAACAATCTTCATTCTTACAAGGATTTGCCAATTAGAATTGCTGAAATTGCAAATGATTTTAGATTTGAAGCTAGTGGTTCACTTTGCGGAATTGAAAGAACAAGAGCATTCACTCAAAATGATTCACATATATTCTGCAGACCAGACCAAATAAAGCAAGAAGTTGAAGCAGTTATCAAATTGATACTTGATGTTTACAAAGACTTTGGTTTTAAAAACTACAAATTTAGATTGTCTTTGAGAGATAAGGCAAACACTGAAAAATATTTTGGAAATGATGATTTGTGGGAAAAGAGCGAAAATGCTTTGAGAGAAATTTTGCAAGAATCAGGTGCTGAGTTCTATGAAGCAAAGGGCGAAGCTGCTTTCTATGGTCCAAAAATCGATGTTCAAGTTTTGAGTGCAATTGGCCATGATGTAACACTTTCAACAGTGCAACTTGACTATCAACTTCCAGAGAGATTTGAACTTGAATATGTTGACGAAAACAATCAAAAAGTTAGACCAGTTGTTATTCATAGAGCAATTTTGGGTTCACTTGAAAGATTTATTGCTTTTGTTATTGAAGAAACTAAGGGAGTGCTTCCTGTTTGGATTGCTCCAAAACAAGCAAAGATTATTTCTATCAATGATAATTGTGTAGAATATGCTAAAAATTTGGAACAAGAACTCTTAAACAAAGGTGTTAGATGTGAAGTTGATGATAGAAACGAGAGTCTATCATATAGAATAAGAGAGGCTGTTAAAGCAAAAATACCTTATGTTTTAGTTGTTGGAGAAAAGGAAGTTCAAGATGGAACAGTTTCAGTTAGAAAGAGGGGTAGCAACCAAAACATCACAAAAACAAAAGAAGAATTTATTGCAGAAATCTTGAAAGATATAGAAGAAAAGATATAATAAAAAAAGCACAGCAAGGGGGGTCCCCTAGTTGTGTTTTTTTGTATATAGATTTCTATATTGCTATAACAACTATTTCATATTCAAGATGCCAACTTTTCTTTTGACTTCTTCTTTTATCATATCCATACCCTTCAAAAGATAGTCTCTTGGATTGAAAATAGTTTTATCTTTCAAACATTCTCTTATACCTGTTGTAAAGGCAATTCTAAGATCAGTGTCAACATTAACTTTGCAAATACCATTTTTTATGCTTTCAATCAAATTTTGATTGCTGACACCTTTTGCATTTCCAATTTCTCCACCACTTGCAATAAACATTGATTTTAGCTCATCACTCACACTGCTTGCACCATGAAGCACAAATGGAATGTCTATTTGTGATTTTATTTCTTTCAATCGTTCAATGTCTAAATGGCTTTCGCCCTTAAACTTGTATGCACCATGACTAGTGCCTATGCTGACAGCAAGACTATCCACACCAGTTTTTTCAACAAATTCTTTTGCAAGTTTAGGGTTTGTATAGACACTTTCTTTTGCAACAACTTCATCTTCAACTCCCTTCAAACTTCCAAGTTCTGCTTCAACCGAAACATTGTGTTCATGAGCATAATCAACACATTTTTTTGTGAGTTCAACATTTTGTTCAAAAGGTAAATCACTAGCATCAATCATAACATTTGTGTAGCCCATATCAATACATTGTTTGACTAAGTCAAAATCTTTGCCATGGTCCAAATTCAAACAAACAGAAATACTCAAATTTTTTGCTATGCTTTCAACCATAGGCACAACAACATCAATACCCATATATTTTATGGCTGATGGACTTGTTTGAACGATAACATCACTTTTCATTTCTTCGCAAGCCAAAAGTATGGCTTTGAGTTGCTCCAAATTGCTAAAATTGAATGCTCCAACTGCATAACCATTTTGTTTTGCTTTTTCTAAAATTTCTTTTCCACTTTTTAATATCATATCTTTATTATATACAATTTTATTGTATATGTTAAACAAAAATATAAAAAATATGTGTTTTTGCTTTTATTATTTTTCTTTTTAACTTATAATATTTTTAGTGGAGGTGTAATTTGAAAAAAGTTAGCATAATTTCACCAGTATATGAAAATGTAAACAGAATTAGTGAAACCATAACAAACCTGATTGAGTTTTTTCAGGATAAATATGAGTTTGAAGTTTTTTACTATCATTCAAAAGACTTGCCAGAAAATCTTATCAAAGATGCAAGGTTTATTTTTAACAAAATTGATAACAAACAAAGTTTTGATGAGTGTGTAACTGACGGAATGCAAAAGTCAAATGGCGATTGTGTTATAATTGCTGATCTTAACAATGTTGACTATAAGGACTACATACTCAAACTCTTGGTTGAATGGGAAAACAAGGCACAAATTGTTTTGTTGAAACAAGACAAGAAAAAACTTAGTTTTTGGAAAAGAATAGGCAATTTCTTTGCAGGAATTGGCAGAAAGATTGGACAAATCTTTTTAAGTGTTGCAAATCTAAACAAAGATTTTGGAGCAGAAAGAAATTTCCAATTATTTGCAAGAAATGTTGTTGAACTCATAAATCAATTCCCAGAAAAAAATTATTATTTAAGAAACTTTGATTGTTGGGTTGACTATCGAGTTAGCATTGTGTGGATAAACACAAAAATCAAGGTTAATCGCAAGCAGAAAAAGTGGACAAACAATTTGCTACAATTCATCATTGCAACTTGCTTATTTGCAGGTGGCTTAACAGCAATGATTTTGACCGCAGGACTAATTCCAGAAGCAAACAAAAATATGTTTAGACTTGTAGGAACAGGAATTTTGACATTGTTTGGAGTTTTGGCAATTTTAGGATTATTCAAACATGTTGTTTATCGTCTGACAAACTTAAAACCAAATCAAACAAAATAAGAATAAAAAAACAGTTTTTGTCAATCATTATCTGGGAGAATTTTTATGGATAATGATTTGATATTGGCAAAAAATTTGGTCAATTATAGTTGTAAGATAAAAAAGGGAGAAAAGGTTTTGATAGAATTTTCTCCCTTTGCAAAAAATTTGGTAAAATATTTGATTAGAGAAATATATCAAAATGGAGCATTTCCGTTTTTGAAGATGGCAGATGATACTCTAAAAAGAGAACTCTTGTTTGGCACAAATGAAACACACAGCAAACTCATGGCGAAATATGATTTGCCATTATTTGAAGATATTGATGCCTACATCGGCATTTCTGCAAGTAACAATGTGTATGAAACAAGTGATGTTCCAGAAAAACAGATGAAAGATTTTTCAATAAACTATTCAAAACCAATTCATCACGATATAAGAGTAAAAAAAACAAAGTGGGTAATTCTAAAATATCCAACAGGCGGATTTGCACAACTTGCTAATATGAGTGGCGAAAAATTTGAAAAATACTTTTATGATGTTTGCAATCTTGATTATCAAAAAATGAATGAAGAAATGAATGTTCTAAAAGATTTGATGGAAAGAACAGACAAGGTTCACATTTTGGCACCAAACACAGATTTAACTTTTAGCATAAAGGGAATGAATGCCATAAAATGTGCAGGCGAAATGAATATACCAGACGGCGAAATTTATACTGCACCACAAAAGTATTCAGTCAATGGAAGAATAACCTATAACACACCAACTATCTATAATGGCAAAAGATTTGATGATGTGTGCTTGGATTTTAAAGATGGCAAGATAATAAATGCAGCTTGTTCAAACGGAGCAAACATTGCTCTCAACAAAATATTTGACACTGACGAAGGTGCAAGATATGTTGGAGAGTTTTCGTTTGGACTTAATCCATATATATTAGAGCCAATGCTAGATATTTTGTTTGATGAAAAAATTTGTGGGAGCATACATTTCACTCCGGGCAGTTGCTACGACGATGCCTACAACGGCAACAAGAGTGCTGTTCATTGGGATATGGTTTTGAACCAAAGAGAAGAATATGGCGGTGGAGAAATTTGGTTTGACGATGTGCTCATTAGAAAAAATGGAATTTTTGTTTTAGACGAACTCAAGGGGCTAAATCCAGAAAATTTAAAATAAAATTTGTTGTTAAAAAATATAAATATCATAATTATTAAACAAAAATAAAATTTTAAAATTATTTAAAAATTTACAAAAAAATATCAAAAAAATGCAGAAAAAATTGATTTTTTAACGATTTTTTAAAAAAATTGTTCAAAAATATAAAAAAGGGAGAAAAAATATGAAGGTAAAAGTTGGAATCAATGGTTTTGGAAGAATAGGAAGATTGATGCTTAGAGCATCGCTAGACAGAGATGATTTGGAAGTTGTTGCAATCAATGACCCTTTTGTGTCAGCTGACTATGCAAAATATCTTTTGACATACGACAGTGTTCATGGCAAGTGCAATGCTGACATCAAGGTTGTTGAAAATGGATTGGAAATAAACGGAAAGTTTATTAGATTTTATGAAGAACTTGACCCAGCAAACATAAATTGGAAGGAATATGGTGCAGAATATGTTGCAGATGCAACAGGTAAATTTACAAGTGCCGAAAAAGCAAAAGCTCATTTGGTTGCAGGTGCAAAAAAAGTTATAATCACAGCTCCTGGAAAAGAAATGCCAATGTTTGTTATGGGAGTTAACAATGAAAAATACACAAAGGATTTGCAAATTGTTTCAAATGCAAGTTGCACAACAAATTGTTTGGCACCACTTGCAAAAGTTTTGCACAACAAGTTTGGAATTGTAGAAGGTCTTATGACAACAATTCACAGCTACACAGCAACCCAACTCACAGTTGATGGTCCAAGCAAAAAAGATTGGAGAGGTGGAAGAGCGGCTGGAATAAATATGATACCTAGCACAACAGGAGCAGCAAAAGCAGTTGGCGAAGTTATACCAGAGCTCAAGGGTAAACTTACTGGTATGAGTTTGAGAGTGCCAACAGCAGATGTCAGTGTTGTGGACTTGACTTGCCGTCTTGCAACTCCAACAAACTATGAAGAAATAAAAGCTGAGGTAAAGAGAGCAAGTGAAAACGAAATGAAAGGAATTTTGGGATACACAGAAGACCCTGTTGTTAGTTCTGACTTTATCTCAGACCCAAGGACATCAATATTTGATGCAAATGCAGGAATAATGATTAGCGACACATTTGTAAAAGTTTATGCATGGTATGACAACGAGTGGGGTTACAGCAACAAAACCCTTGACCTTATTGCATACATGGCAAAAGTTGACAATGAATAGTTTGCAAAATTGTTCACAAAAAAAGTTATATTTCATATATAGCTTTTTTTTTGATTTCTGCAAAAAAGTTTACTATTCAAAAAAAATGTGATATATTATCAATATGAAAGTTATATTAGCAAGCAAGAGCCCAAGAAGAAAAGAATTGTTGCAAACAATTTTTAAAGATTTTGAATGTATTCCTAGTCAAAAGGAAGAAAAAATTGACAAAAAATTGAATTATAAAAAAATGGCTGAAAAGTTGAGTGAGCAAAAGGCAGAAGATGTTTTTTTGCAAACAACTGGAGATAGATTGGTCGTTGGAAGCGACACAATGGTAGTTTTGAACAAAAAGATTTATGGCAAACCAAAAGATGAAGCTGATGCTTATAAGATGCTAAAATCTTTGAGTGGCAAAACTCATATAGTCGTTACTGGAATATGCTTGATTAAAGAGGAAAACGGAATATCACAAAAAATTTGCACAAATGTTGTTTCAAAAGTTACCTTTGAGAAGTTGACAGATGAAGAAATAAATAGCTATATTTCAAGTGGCGAGCCGATGGACAAAGCGGGAAGCTATGGAATTCAAGGGACTTTTAGAAAACATATAAAAAACATAAATGGCGATTTTTTTGCTGTTATGGGACTACCTGTCAACAAAACTTATGAGTTATGCAAAAAACTTAATGTGATATAGATATTTGAAGCATTAAAAAAAATTATATAGTAATAAATATAATTAAAAAAAATCTTAAACTAGAAATATAGCCATATTTCTAGTTTTTTTATTTCAATATAAAATTTTTGAAAAATTTATAAAAAATAATACAATAAAAACATAATGCATTAGAGTTATAAAGTGTTTTAAACTAAAAAAACTGCCACTATTGACAACTAAAAATTATTATAATATAATTATAATAAATAAGGAGCACAGTATGGAAATTATTAATGGTGTTTTGATGAGTATTGTTGATAGCGATATGATAGATGGCAAAGTTATAGTTCCAGAAGGAGTTGTGGAAATTGCTAGACATGCTTTTGAAAATGAAAATTTAGAAGCAGTTGAATTGCCAAACACTCTCAAAAAAATTTCACACTTTGCATTTTGTAATTGTCAAAATTTAAAAAGCATTGCAATTCCAGATTCGGTTGAAACAATTGAAAATGGAGTTTTTGAAAATTGTTTTGCACTAGAAAGTGTAGTTTTGCCAAAAAATCTTAAGATAATTAACAATAGTCTTTTTAATATGTGTTTACAATTGAAGGAAATAACAATTCCTGATAGTGTATATCTCATAAAAGATGAAGCTTTTCATCAATGCAGAAAGTTAAAAAGCATTGTTATTCCTGGCTCTGTTGAAACAATTGGAGAGGGAGCATTTCAAAATTGTTCAGAGCTCAATGATGTTGTTTTGAATGAAGGTGTTGCTACCATAAAGAGCAATGCTTTTAGGGCTTGTGAAAATCTAAAAGAAATAAAATTGCCAAACACATTAAAAAGTATTGATGAATATACTTTCTTTGAATGTAAGGGGCTTAAGAAAATTGAATTGCCAGCATCAGTAAATTATCTTGGCAAAAAGATTTTTATGGATTGCATTAATTTAAAAGAAGTAAAAATTGCAAATGGAATAAAATATTTGTCTCCATATATGTTTGGAAATTGTTGGAATTTATCAAATGTTGAACTTCCAGATTCTGTAGAAACAATTTATGAAAATGCATTTTTTCACAGTGGCTTAGAAAATATTAAAATGCCAAAGACATTAAAAGTTTTGAATGAAGGAGCTTTTAATGGCTGTGAAAAATTAAAATCAATACAAATACCAGATAATATAACAAAAGTTCCAAGTTTAATTTTTGGTGGTTGCACAGCTCTTGAAAGAATAGCATTGTCAAAACAAACAAAGAGTTTGGAGTATTTATCGTTTTATGATTGTAAAAATCTAAAGGAAATCAAAATTCCAAGTGGTATAAAATACATCAATCTCAATGCTTTTTCAAATTGTAATTTTGCATATTTGACCATAACAAAAGATAATGAGTTTGTATATAGTTGTGAAAACAAAAATATTGATGATGCAAAGTATAAATTTTTGAAAGATGATGACTCAAACAATTTTTATAATGTTAATTATCTCAAAAATTTTGTTACAATCAATGATTGGAAAAAAGAAAAAAAAGTTAAGTTTGTTGCACCAAGTTATACAATGAGATATTTTCCTCATTCAGAGATTGCAAACTACTACAAAAACAATAATTGTGCTCGATTTGGAAAAATTGTAAAAACTCTTGGGTTTGATAAATTGGAATTGCAAAAAGTTAAAGCCCTTGTTTCACTTTTGAATGCTTATTATATTATAGGTGGATTTTCACCTAATCAGGGTGTAAGCGAAAAGGCAAGCGAATATTTGATGAAGTATGTTGTTGAATATAGTGAAGGAAAAGATTCATCAGATATGGCAAATGATTTGATTAGAACTTTTTATCCTATAAGCTTGAAACCTTTTAATGAAATGTTTGCAAAATTCTTTATAAAGTATTATAAAGATAACAAAAAAACAATGAGTACATTTATCGCAAGTGCCTATGAAAAATTTGAAAGTTTGCAAAAAATGTTCCCATATATGGGAGTAAAGGGAAACGAAAGAAGATCATTATTCACTCCAGATTTTGTATATGAACACATAAACTCAGAAATATACTCAAACATAGAAAAAGGCAATGAAAAACTGGCTCAGCTTGTTAGTGAATATGGCTATGGTCAAATTGCTTTCGACAAAATGCAAGATGCCTATAATCAAGCAAAAGAGATAAAAAAAGATTTTGTCATCATGCTTGACAAATCTCAAAACACATCGGATGCCGTAAGTTTTAGAATTCTTGAAAAAGATGACCCATTTGGTTTTGTTCTTGGTAATTTGACAAATTGCTGTCAAAAAATTGCAGGTCAAGGCGAGTCATGTGTTGTTGACGGATATAAAAACAAAAATGCAGGTTTTTTGGTTTTTGAAGAAACCGTAAAAGATGAAAGTGGCAAACCAACGGGAGAAGTTAAACTTCTCGGAGAGGCATATATTTGGTATGACGAACAAACAAAAACAGTTTGTTATGACAATATAGAAGTTCCAAAAATTGTTTTGCAGGAAATAAAAGAGGGTAAAAACAAAAATGTAAATATGGAACAGCTTTTGAAAGCAGTTGAAGATTCAGCTGTGGCCATTATGAAAGAGATGAATAAAAATGGATATGAAGTCAAACGAGTTACTGTTGGAGAGGGATTTAACAGCATTAGAAAAGAGTTAAGCCAAAGATATAAAGCAGAAAAAAATCCAATTGCACAACATAGAGGTTATCTTGGTTATTCGGATGCAAAAGATTGTCAATTCATTATAAAAGAGTATGATGATTTAACAGAAGATATAAAGAAAGAAATCTTGTATTCAGCAAAGCAAATTAAAGATAAAATTGCAAAGTTAAAAAAAGAAAATGTTTTGGAACAAACATTGTAAGGAATATTTGTATGGAAAATATGGATTTGATAAATGATATAGAAACAAAAACAAACACTCTTTTGGAACAACTTGATTTGCTAGAAAAGGAAAAGCAATCAATTTTAGAAAAATCAAAAAAATCAAATCAAACTGATATGAAAGCAATTCAACTGAAAATACAAGAAAGTGAAAAAAAATATCAAGATGTTTTAAAAGAAATGAACAACCTAAATAAACGGCTGGATAAAATAATTAAATCAAAAAAATAAAAAAAATTCACGAGCAAAATAAACTCGTGGATTTTTATTTTATAACAAAAAAGCCACAAAACCAGTGGCCTTTGGTGCAACCGAGATGATTTGAACATCCGACCTATCGCTTAGGAGGCGATCGCTCTATCCAGCTGAGCTACGGCTGCAAATTGCTAGAACAAACACTCTGTTTTTGTTTTCGCCTTTATAGTATATCATATTGATTTTTTGATTGCAATTGTTTTATATTTTAAAACAATACAAATATTACAAAAGTTAGCAGCTATAAAAACAGTTAAAATGACAAAGTTAAAAAGTTTATTCACACATATCAATTATTCTTGTTTTGTATGGTTGACAAAAATCGACAAAAACTTTATAGTTTTTATATGAAGAAGTTTTATTTTTGGCTTATACCTCTATTGTTGGTTACAATAATTTCAGTAGGTGCGATTGTTGGAATAACCATCGGCAAAAACAGCACAACAAGAGATGTGTTTGCAACAAAATTGGAAAGCAAACAAGAAAAATTTAGATTTCTTGTTGGTGGCAAATATTCTATGACAAGCAACGAAATTGCTGTTGAGCCAGCAAATTGCACACAAAGAATAATTTATAACACTGACAATAGTTCTGTTATGGAAATTGATGTATTGACTGGTAAAATATTTGCAAAGAAAATTGGAAACTGCAACTTGATTGCAACAATAAAATCTAGTGAAACCACAAACATAACAATCAAAATTCCCGTTGAAGTTTATGGAAACACTGTAGACGAAAAGCAAGAAGTTTCAATCAGCAAAACATTTACACTTGATGAGCAAGATTATGGCAGTGTTGAATATGACATTGACGAGCCACTTGCTGAATGTAGTTTTTCCATAACAAAAGGAGCAGAACACCTTTCTTATCATAGTTTTGATACTTACAAAACAATTTTTGTGGAGTTTGCATCGAAGGGTGAAGTTGAAATTGTTGTTGAATCACAAACAAAGAAAATAACAATTACTATAAATATTATTTAACCAAAAGAAATTTTTGTTAATTTTATATATCAAACAAAAACCAACAAAATCAAAATAAAGATTTGCTGGTTTTTTTATGTCTATTCAACTGTAACTGATTTTGCCAAATTTCGAGGTTTATCAGGATCGTAGCCAAGACAAATGCTTGTTTGATAAGCAACAAGTTGCATAGGTAATATTGAAATCAAAGGATAAAGCATTTCATCAACTTTTGGTAAATCAACAAAAATTGCATTGTCTATTGTGTTTTTGACAAATTCAAATGGAGTTATAACAACGATTTTCGCACCTCTAGATTTGACTTGATTGATTATATTTGTTGTTTTGTCAACCAAATTTTTTTCGGTCATAAAGGCAAAGACTAAAGTTTCATTATCAACCAAAGCAATTGTGCCGTGTTTCAACTCTCCACTTGGATATGCTTCACAGGATAGATATGTTATCTCTTTTAGTTTAAGTGCTGATTCAAGAGCTGTTACATAGTCAAAATGTTTTCCAATCATAAGCACTTTTTTTGCTTTCAAAACTTCTGGAATAATAATTTTTGTTTGTTTTACAAGATTGTTAATATTTATACTTTCTGCTATTTTTTTCAGTTTTTTTGCGTAAATACCTATATTTTTTGCTAAATTTTGAATATTTTTTGTGTTTTTTTCAAAATTTTTAAAATTTTTAGTTTTTGATTTGAAAATTTGTTTTAGAAAAACAGACAATAATAATATAACTGAAATTTGTGCATTATATGCCTTTGTACTGGCAACTGCAATTTCAGGACCACATTTTATTGGCAATACAAAATTGCAAATTTTTGTTAGAGAGCTAGTTTCAACATTTGTTATTGCAAGAGATTTTAATCTATGCTTTTTTACAATTCTGGCAGCAGTCAATGTGTCGGCTGTTTCACCACTTTGACTGATAAAAACAAACAAATTATTTTTTGAAAATTTTTGTTTTGTGTATATAAATTCACTTGCAAGTTCTGTTGTTGCATCAATATTGTATGATTTTATCAAAAGTTCGCCAAACTTTCCTGCATGATAGCTCGTTCCACAAGCAACAAATGTTATTTTATCAATATTGTCAAAAAAATTTGTTTTGATTGAAGTTAATGGATTTTTTATTGTTTTATATTTTTGCAAATTCAAATTACCATAGTAGTTTGCAATAAAATCTATTGTTGTAGGAATTTCAAAAATTTCCTTTAACATAAAGTGGTCATAGCCACATTTTTTGATGTTGTCTTGCATAGGGGGTATTTCTTTTTCAACATAATCAACTGTTTTGCCATTTTTGTCAAAAATTGATATGCCACTTTTATCAATATAGCCAAACCAACCGTCATCAATGTCAATAAAATGTGATGAAAATTCGCAAATTCCAATCAAATCGCTTGCAACACAAAAATTGTTATTCTTACGGCCAACAACAAGGGGGCTTATGTTTTTTGCAAAATACAAGCTGTTTTTATCATTCTCAATCAAAAATGTAATTGCAAAAGAGCCCTTTAAAAGTTTTGTAACAGTTTCAATCGCTTGCAAGTTGTTTTGTTTGGTTGAATTTGCAATGTTTGGTTTTAAAAGCAAATCATCTTTAATTTTGTTTAATTTAAGATAATTTTTCAATTTTGAATCAAAAAGTTGTTTGTTGTATATAGCCATTTCAAGCAAGTTTGCAACAATTTCTGTGTCGGTTTCGCTTGCAAATTTTTTGCCGTCAAAAAAAGCAGTTTTTAGGCCTAGATAGTTTTCTATAATGCCATTATGTACCAAACTAATTTTGTTTTCAAAACTATTATGTGGATGACAGTTGTTTTGTGAAACTATTCCATGAGTAGCCCATCTAGTATGACCAATTCCAATATGTCCAAAATCATTTTTATCAAGACTGTCAAACAAATTCTTTACTTTACCGACCGATTTTTTTGTGATTATTTTGTTATTTTTTAAATATGAAATACCTGCACTGTCATAGCCGCGATATTCCAAATTTTGTAATCCCTTATATAAAACATCTATGCAATTTTCATTTCCAACATATCCTACAATTCCGCACATAAACGCCCCTAAACATATTATTGTTTTGTCTGCTTAATTGTTTTGGATTTTAACTTTATTTTCTATAATTTTGTCAAGTTATAAAAAAAATTAATTTTATTTATAACTATATAACTAAAAAAGTAAGATTATTCTTAAAATTTATTGTTCACTTTATTTTTTATTGCAAAAAAATTTATTTTTTCAAAATGAGCAAAAAAAAATGTAACACCTACTGTTACATAATATGATATATTAAAGTATTCCATCATTGGCATTTATTGTATATTTTATGTTGTATTTTGAAATTATTTTTTTAACAATTGAACTTTCCTTTTTTGTGTTTGAAAATATATCAATAACTTTATATTTATCATAGTTTGTTTCAAATGTTATAAAAGATATATTTTTTTCGTGAAGTTCTTGTTTAATTTCGTGCAAATGCTCTGTAGGAACAGAGATTGTAATTTTCCACAATCTTTCTTTTTCAAATTTTTTTATAACTGTTAATGCAATATACACACCAACGAGGTTACTCAAAATTGTAACAATCACTGCAATCCAGAGTTCAACATTTGAAATGCTTTTTATGACAATTGTGTTAAAACCTTGGCTGATTGCATTGACGATGCTTGCTGCCATTCTTCCGCCCTTTATGGTTATTACATTTTTTAGGGTTGACAAAATAACATTAACAAGTGTTGCAACAGCAAAACCAACAATAAGCAAAACTCCTTGCTCCATACTACCTCCTTTGTAAAAAATATTTCAACACAAAAAATTTTCGTTGAAATATTTCGCGACTGATATATTACCTTCATATAGGATAAAAGTCAATATAAAAAGCATATTTTCTAAATAAATTTTGTAAATTTAAAGAGTAGCTATTTTGTTGAAGATAAAATAGTCAAATATTTTATTGACAATTGTTGATTTTTGAGTTACAATACAAAGGCAAAATAATGATATAATCACATAAGTTTTTAAATTATCTTAATTTCAAAAATGTCTGTGAAAAAGAAATTTTGCAAAATTATAACAAATTGAATATTTGCACCCTTAGCTCAATTGGATAGAGTGTTGGTCTACGGAACCAAAGGTTAGGAGTTCGAGCCTCTTAGGGTGCACCACAACAAAACT
>CAMOHL010000006.1 GCA_946615295.1 uncultured Clostridia bacterium | reverse complement strand
ATGATGGCTATGCTCGAAGATAGTCTTAATCCAGAACTTGGCCTAACAAAAGAAAAATTTACTCTATATAATGTTTCAAAAATTGCAGGTTTGAGAGATATGGGTGATGACAATATGAAAACTCTAAAAGAATATTTCTCTGGTAGACCTGATACAAGCGAAGCTGTTAAACTTGCAAACACTGTTGTTGCAACTGCTGCAAGCACAGCAAAAGGCTTCCTATCTCATGTTAGTCAGGCAATGAATATGTTTGACCAAAGTATTGGAGCTCTGACAAGCTCAACCGACCTTGATTTTTCAAAATTTTCTGATAGACCTACTGCTCTATTTATCATTATTCCAGATGAAAGAGACACAAGACATGGCCTTGCAAACATATATATCACTCAACTTTACAAAGCACTTATTGAAAGAGCAAACAAAGATAAAGTAAATATTACACTTCCAAGACATGTATACTTTTTGCTTGATGAGTTTGGTAACTTGCCAAAAATTCAAAAAATGAAAAGCTTTATCACAGCAGGTCGAAGCCGTGGAATTTTCCTTGCGCTTGTTGTTCAAGATTATACACAGCTCAATTCAGTTTATGGTGAGCAAGATGCTGCAACAATCAAAAACAACTGTAATATTCATATCTATATTGGAACAAAAGATCAAAAAACAAGAGAAGAATTCTCTAAAAATATTGGTGAGATAACGCTTGAAATGAAGAATGTTTCTGCAAACACTTCAACAAGCAGTCAACCTGCAGGAAATGGTGGAATGAAACCATCAACAAGCAAAAGTTCAAGCACAAACACAAGCACAAACCTTGTTAATGTTCCACTCATCAGCCCTAACGAACTTGACCACTTGAAACCATTTGAAGTTGTTATAAACAGCTATGGACACTACTCTATGAGAACAACATTCACACCAACATACAAAAATCCAGACTACAAATTTACTCCAAGCCCACCAGGATACATTGTTACAAAACCATTTGATGAAATAGGAACTTACTATGACATCAAAAAGAGAAATGAAATCGTATTAAAAAAAGATGATGGTGATGATGACGATTTTGATTTTGATTTCTCAAAATTTAAGAAAAACTAATTGAAAAACTCAAACAAAAAAAGTTTGAGTTTTTTTTATTTTTTTATAAAAATTGTGAATTTAGGGCTGTTTTTTTACTTTTTTTGCAATTTTTTTGATATTTTTTAATATTTTTTTTAATTTTTATATTTTTTTAAACTATTTAAATTTTTATTTATTGTTTACAAAAAACTGAAACTAAAATTATAAAAACATTGTATAAAAAAATTGAATTAAAAATATTTTAAGTCAAAAGGCAAAATTATTATCAGCAAAAACAAATCAAATAAGATAAAAAACCGAATTTTTATTTTGTATATTATATGTAAATTTACTTAATATATAATTATATATTTGTTTTAAAATTGTTGTTATTTAAAAATCTTTATGTTAAAATATACTTATACTATAAATATATAGAGGTGCTTATGAAATCACTTAAGAAAAATTTTGTTTTATCTATTTTGGCAGTGCTATCAATTTTGATTGGTTCATTTGCCGGCTTTTTTATATCAAACAAATTTAAAGTTTATGCTGACGAAAATGACTATGACCTTACAATCGAAAAGGTCTTGTTAAAAAAGACTATTGATACAGAAATAGACAACAGCAAAACTTACTATGACATCAATGGAAATGTTTTGATTATAAATAGTAATGAAAACTTAACTGATGCTTATGAATTAACAGTTTTGCAAACAATTACTGAAAACGACAATATAACAATGATAAACAATATGCAAAACCAATATGTCAAAGTATCATTTATACCAAAAGGCGATGCAGAGTTTTTGAACTTGAGTGTTAATGTTACACTTAAGAATGAAACTTCTACATATAACATAAGTTCTTTGGAAAAAACTCAAATTGAACAAGATAAAATTGAATACTCAAAATTGTTTAATTTGCAAAATACATATCTATTGGATACTCAACAAGAAAATGGAATTGGCGAAAAATTAAATGAATATGATGCACAAGGACTATATACCTTCACATTTATTTTCAACATTAGAGATAATGATGGAAATGTAAGCACCAACAATCAAAAACAAGTTTCATTCAATTTTTTAAATGAAAAGTTCTATACAAACAATGATAGCAATAATTTTGTTCAACCAGAACTTTATAACACAGAAGTTGTTTTAAACGCAGACAAAACAAAACTTTCAAATGAACAAAACTATTTTTACTACACAAACATAAATCAAACTGCGAACACAACAATCTACCCTACAATCAAATATGATGCTTCAAAATACAATTTGTCTTGGACAAGATATGTCTATGGAATTTTGACAAACTATTCAACAGTTTTGCAAAAAGGTGGACTTGGCAACAGTAAATTGATTGTTACTCAAACAAACGAACAAAACAGCAATATTATAACAACTGAAATAACTGACATAGATGTTGTTGAATACACTATTGATGACAAAACATACAACAACTATATTGTCAGCTTGAGCTTTACTGATATTGGCGAATATATATACTCTTTTGATTATATTTTGAACAATCAAAACCTAAACACAACAAAAGATAACCAAATCAAACAGGAAAATTGGCAAATTGTTGCTGATTCTGAATTAACTATTTTTGGATATCAACTTCAACATAGTGTTTATGGAAACGAAGAAGTAGCTGAAAAAGAATTGAAGTTTGCTGACATAACAAATTCAAACAATGATATCATAAACAATATTTCAAATATTGATAATATCACAAATATTATAAACACAGGTAATTTAAAAATTATTTCAACAAATCAAGCTCCATTATTTTTTAACTATATTGCAAGTATTGTAAATGATAGCGAAAAAAGTTTTTATTATTTCTTTGAAAAATCAGGTGAAAACTTTGTTAATGGAATCAAAAAAACAATCACTAGCAACACAAGATTCACAGACAATGGTCTTTATGTTGCAAGACTCACTTTCACATATCCAAGTTATATAAGCGAACTTGGTTTAGAAAAGACGCAAACTTTTGTGTTTGAAATTTCAAGCAACGAGCCAAAAGTTGAAATTAACCCTATCAATAAGAATAATGAGTTTCAAGCATGGGGTAAAAACAACTACACAAACAATTCTATTTTGGTTGATTGGTCTGAATCGTTGAAAAACGAATTTGATGTTAAACCAAACATTCAAATATATTATAACAACGATTATAGCAATATCCTAAACACAAACAATGAAATAACAAATCAATTTGATATAAATGATTATCAAAATGGAAGAATTGTTTTGAGCAATCAAAACAGCGGAAAATATTTTGTTAAAATTAACTATGGACCTTGCACATACAACACAAACACAAAACAATATGACTATTCTGCTTCAGTTGTATATTCTTATATCATTGATAACGAACCAATTGAAAACATAAGTTTTATCGACAACAAAAATGATATTGAACTATTATCTAACACAACAAACAACAACTTTAAAATTAACTATAACAATGGTTCAAATATCAAAAACAGTGGAGCAAAAATTTCTGTTTCTTATACATTTATGCCAATAAATGATGTTGAAAGTAGTTTTTCAACACCAATACAAAATAATGATGGCAGTATTTCAGCCGTAGCAAACAATGCTTCAATTGACATCATAAACAACAATTTGACATATAACTTTGGAGATATACTAAAAAATGATGGCTTATATATCTTTAAGTTTGTTGATGATGCAGGCAACGAAACAACAAAATATATGTTCAAAGATACAACAAAGCCTAATATGTTACAAAAAGTTGGAAGTGATGACTACTCTTTTGTTCCAACTTACACTTCAAAAATTGACAATATTGTAAATCAAGACACAATAATATATTGGGGAACTCACAAAGCAATTCAAATTGAAAAAGAAATTTTTGATTTGATTGAAAACGAATATGAAACAATCCAATTTGGTGATAATTATTTTATCTTAATCAAAAATGGTGATGTCAATATTCAATATAGAGATATCAATGGAAACAACCATACTTCAACAATAAAAAACAATGTTTCGACTACAATATTTACAAAAATTGATGGAGTTTCAAATGAACATCTATTCATTATTTCAATAAACGATGAAATCAACAATAGTTTTGTTGGAAAAGTTGAAATGAATCTTGATAAATCACTACTCAAAGCGACAGTTTCAGGAGCACCAACAAACAACAGTCAAATTATTTCAGCAAATAGCAATTTTGAAACAATTGGTAATGGAATTAGCGAAAGATTGAATGACAACTATGTAAGCAACAAAAAGTATCTAAACATAAGTTGGCTAGATGGTAGCGATGATTTTGCGATAAGCAAAGTTGAATGTGAATTCTATCCTTTCACTTTTGAACTCTTGGATGTAAACGGAAATTTGAACTTGAATTTCCCTTACTCTCCTACTCCATACAAGACAATAAACTTGATGGAAAACACCACCACTGAACCTGATGGTGGCAACATTAGAACACGAAGCACAACAATAAATCTTTCTCAAGACAGCAGATATGGCGACTTATCAACCACACAAGGTATGTATAAAATAACAAGAACTTACTTGGGAAACACCGTTGACGACAATAACAGAGTTTACTATTTCTACATTGATAGAAACAACATTGTAAGCTATGAAGAAAGCTTTAATTCGAGCAATAATTATATTGGAAGCAATATTCAAATATCAATAGGTGATGAACTAAATAGATACAATTTTGAAGCACAAAATTTGTTGAGAGAATTTGTAAACGACTATGTTTTAAAAACAAACAAACAACCCGTAAGACTTATTGTTCCAGCACAAAAATATTTTGTTTCAGTTGATAATGAAAACTATTTGCTAGATAACAACAAAAACAGAATTTTGATTGATAATCAACCTGTAAAAATTGATGTGTTAATCAATAATGGAAAAATAAATATAAATCAACTAAACTTCTTAATTGTCAATGATAATCAAGAAACAATTGCTTCAAACTATATGCTAGACACAGCAAAATACTCAATTACAATTTATGATAATGCCGGCTTATCTTTGATTGAATTTGATGGCTCTAGAGAAAACAAAATATTTAACTCCATAGATTTTAAAGTGTTTGTTGAAATGTCTGCTCCAAAAGCAAATTTTGTGGATTCTCAAACAAATATAACAATTTTGCCAACAAACTCAAACTCTAATTTAAGCAAAAACAACACAGATGTTAAACTTGTTTGGAATTGGATTGAAACAAATGATTTGAAGGCAAAAATTGACCAAAACAATTTGTCAGTTGTTATGACACTAGAAAATGGCCAACAATCAACACTCTATCAAATCAAAAACGGCATTGAAATAATCAACCTTTCAAACAGCAATACTGTTATTTATAGAGATGGCAACAATTGTTACTTGGATTTGAATTTGTTTGAATCAGTTATTACAAAAAATTGCAAAGTTGAAATATACTTGCAATATGAATCAACAAATCCCGAATATTATGGTGAATATTTCTCATCAAAACAAACAATTTTCTTTGACTTTGAAAAGCCAAAAACCAACTATTTATCACTCAAAAACAATGACAAATATTTGAGTTCTGCTCTATCAGCAGAAAATGGCGAGTTTGATGATTACACATCAACAATAAATTTTGAAAACTATGCCTTTGCAATAGACAGCAACTGGCGACTTTCAACTCCAAAACAAAACTCATTCTGGCAAGAAGGACTTGACAATGCAACAACAAATCCAAACGATGTTTTGAATGTTTGGTATAGAGTTTACAACAAATATTTTGACCAAGCTGGTCAAAATGCTCAAAGTTTAACTCCTGATGACCCAAGATACAACAGTTCAACAGAAGCTCCAACAAGATATATGTTTGATGAAATTTTGAAAGATAATGCAACAGGCAAAAACATATATCAACCAATCAAAGGAAATTTGGAAGACTTTAACTTTGCAAATTTTGCAAATCAATATGTTGAAATGATTGAAATGGATTGTGCTGGCAACTATAGAATTTATACAGTTTATGTTGTTGATCAAAATTGCAACATAGAATATGAAATTTCTGGCCAAAACAACGAAGAAATAACCGAAAACGATATTGTAACCAAAATAGATTATTTCAACAACAATTCAATCAACATAAACAACAAATACCTGAAAATCAATAGCATCAACAACATTGGAAGTTGGATTGATATTGATATCCTTGATGGCACAAATGATGAAAAATTGATTGAAACAATAAAAGTTGCTCCTATTGAATTAAATGGATATTACAACTTTGAATCTGCTTTGGAAATTGTAAACAACTTGCTTTCTGCAGAAAACAATGGAGGCAGATATTACAAAATTAAATTAACCACTGCTCTATTTGACAATTTGATTATAAATTATAGAACTCCAGGTCAAAGCTATGACTTAGATTTTAACATAATGTCTGGAACTATAACAGCAACAATCAATCCAAACAAATATGACAAAGTAACTTATATAACAAAGCTAAAAGTTTATGAATTTGATTCTGAAACTGCAAGTTGGGTAAATCTCGAATATGATGATGTCAAAAACCACATAAACTTTGAATATACTGATAGCGATCCAATCAAGGTTTACACTTTCCAATACAACTCAGTAAATACTAGAAACTTGCGATTTGATTATGAGGACAATTTTGGTCAAACATATTCAATCAATCAGTTGCTTGGTGTAACCCAAACATATTTTGAAAATATGCTTACATTCTCAAATGATTATATTTTGAATGAAGATTACAACATATCAACATATATTGATGAAAATAATTCAAGATATAGTTTGTATAAATCTGCTGAATACTACACAAATTCTTCAGTTGTTACTATGGAATATCAACCAAAGATATATAGCAACATCACCGTTTTGAGAAATGGCGAAGTTATTACTTTTGAAGAAAATCCAATTCAATCAAGAGGAACAATTAGACTCAGTATATTTAGAAATAATGACGAACTTGCAACAGACAATATCTACACAGTTTTCTTTAAGGATTCTTCAAATAGATATTATCTCTACAACATTCACCACTACACAAAAATTGGAGATTTGAGCTTTATTGATAACAATAACAACAATCACCAATTTAGTGAAAGTGAATTTGACTACGAACCAACAATTTCTACAATAATATATTTGAGATACAACGAATATGACAGTGATATTTCATTCCCAATAAAAACCACTGTTACTGCAACAAGAACATATTATGACGAAAACAATGTTAGACTTGTTTATGACTATGGCATAATTGAAAACGACTTTGTTTTTGAAGACTTTGGAACTTATGTTGTAACTGCAAAAAATTCATTGAATTCAACAAAAGTTTACAAATTTGAATTGATAAAGACCGAAGCAACATACTACTCTGTTAATGCAAACACAGGTGATAGGTTTGTCCAAGTTTCTCCTAGTCAAGAAAAATACTTGTATAGAGGAAGTTACATTGAACACTATCTTTCAATTTACCCTATGAATATTGAAATTAACCAAGCAAGAAATCTAACTTTGAAAGAAGAAACATCAGGTGCAGAAGTAAAGACAAGAGTATATTTGATTGAAGCAAGAGACAGTTCAGCTTCAAGCTACAAAAAATACATTGCCTTGACAACAATAACTCAATCTTCAAATATATTGAATGAACAAATGTATTTGAATGAAACTCAAATTTCTGGTAGCAATAGATATTTGAGAACAAATGCAAAATCAGTAACACTAACAATACCTTCATATTTTGAAGATGTGGCAAACGAAATAAAAGTCAGTGTTATTTATAATTCAACTGACTTGGGTGTGATATCACACTATCAAAGTGATTCAACAATGAGTTTGACATTTACTGCTGCTGGAATATACAACATATATATCTCAGATATTGCAGGAAATAAGCACTCATTTGCAGGCACACCATATTATACTCTATCACTTGTAAACAATTTTGTTTATAATCTAAATAATGAAAGAGGTATTTATAATTCTGTATTTAATAGCACTGTTAGCTTGAATGTTTTGCAAACAGATGCATTCATAAATCTAACAAGCACAACAAACAGCAATATCTACAACAACAAATTCGACCTAAAAGCAAAACTTAATGGCGAAGATTATACTCCAACATATTCAAATGGAAGTTACATATTCAATTCTTATGGAACATACTTCGTTTACTTAAAAGCATATATAAACGAAATGACTGATGAAAATCTTGTTGAAACAACAGCAAAATTCACAATCATAAATCCAAATGAAGCAAAATACTATCACGAATATATTGGATTAAACGGATATGAAGTAACAAAGATTGTTAAAAATGACTATGACATAACAGACATAATCAAAGGGCAACAAAACACTTCAACCATCACAAAACTTGCTCTTTATGGCGAAGATGGAATTGGTGGAAATGGAACATATAACATTACTGTTTCTGCTCATATTGACGATATTATTGGAAATAGAGAATTTACTTATTCTGTTTGGATAAATAAAGATAATGACATTTTGATTTTGAGCAGTTTGCCTGAAGGTGAACAAACAACAAAAAATATAACCCTTCAAATGAATTTGTATCAAATCTATTCAAAAGTTGGTGAATGCAAAATCAAAATCAACGGTGAAGACTATATAACAATAAATTCTCAAACTGCAACAAACAATGAAATTTCAACCTACACACTCTCTGCAAACAACAGATATAATGTTACTCTTGAAACCTATAGTGGCAACACAATTTTAAGTTTTGTTGTAACAAAAATTGAACCTCTCAACACTGTTGCAATAATTGTTATTGTTGTGGCTGTTGTGGCTGTTGTTGGACTAACATTGACATTTGTAATTTTGAGAAAACGAATGAGAGTAAGATAATTTCACTTATAACAAAAAAATATGCTAGAAATAACTAGCATATTTTTTTATTCAAATTTTAACTCAACAAGTTTTCTAACTTTTGATACAAATTACTCTCTTTCAAATCACTCAAAAATTCTGTTGCCTTGCTTAACAAACCAGCATTTTTAAAAATCTTTTCTATATTTTTTGTTCTTGAATTTTCCACATCAACATACAAATCAGTATTGCTGTATGCTTGATTTTTGAATATGAGTTTACAATTTGACAAATTAAGTAATTCATCATCACAATCAATAAAAATCATTGTCAAACTTGCATTTTCATCACATTTTGCCAAGTTGAAAATACCTTTCAATTTGTTTGTTGCCATAATATTTGCTTGCAACTCACTCACATTGTTTTTTAGGATAAAACCATCGCAAAGTTCTTTGTGCAAATTTTTTGTGTTATAGAACACTATTGCTGTGTCTTGTCCAAATTCAACTCTATTGCAATTATTTTTTGTTATAAGTTCCAACTTGTCAATAAACTGTTCAGTTGTGAGATTTGAAGTTTGTTCAACGACCTTCAGTTTTGGAAATTTTGATACAAAACTATAAATATCTTCTGGGCTATCTCCACTTGAAACAAGTGTTGTAACAATGTTATTTAAATCCAATGCTTTAAATAAATTTGTCAAAAATTTTTCTTTTCTGCTTTCACAAAGGCCATTTATAACAACTCTTGCACCTTTTGCTATAGGAAAAGCCCTTCGTATAATATCAAAATCAAAAATGTTGCTAACTGCATCAAAATTTATTGCAACACTTGGATAATTTGCAGGAATTTGTTCAAAATCCTTTCTTTCATTACTTAGTGAAACAGTTTTGTCATTCACAAATTCAATTTCTGTTGCAACATAAATGTTTTTTTGAGATAAATATTTTGCTTTGCCTTGAACAAAATCCCCTTCTTTTAAATTTGTTTCAGCAAATAAACTTTTATTTACAAAAAT
Source organism: uncultured Clostridia bacterium (assembly GCA_946615295.1). GTDB lineage: Bacteria > Bacillota > Clostridia > Christensenellales > UBA1242 > UBA9845. The sequence goes on along the minus strand of CAMOHL010000006.1, from coordinate 4,846 downwards.
ATTTTCAGACGAATATTTTGTCATATAACCATGATAATAAACAACTCCCAAGTCGGCAGAATAATTTGCATAATAACCTGAGAAATCCAAAATATTGTTGTCATTAACCACATTTTCACAAAAGCTAAATTCTGGTGAAACAGCATAACTACTAATATTGGCATTACTGTTTATCAACTCTTCACTTTCCAAAAACAAATTGTCTGCAACAAACATTTCATACAAATAATCATCGTTTATTTTATGTCTTGGTGGTCTACCCTTTTTTGAAACTGCAGATTTTGGAACGACTCCCTCAATTATTCCATTTATTTTTTCAATAAGCTCATTTCGTTTTAGTGTGGTAGGTGATTTGACTCCAATTGCACGAGCATAATTTCTTAAATCGTAAATACCCATATTTTCAAAATTTTTACTCATAAATACCTCCACTTTTTTATTATAATATCACAAAATCATTTATTATGTAAATAAAAAGAATTAAAAAAAACTATTTTTGTAAAAAAATTTTATTTTTTTAAAAAATAGTTAAAAAGATTTTCAATTATTATTCATTTTTTTATTTGCATTTATTGAAGTAAGTTGCCATTTGATGTTTTGATAACTCTCAAAGTGTTCACTTCTTGTCCTGTTTTTGCAGAGATATAAACATAATATTCATAACTATTGTATTCACACTTATATTCATAGCAAAGCTGCTCTTTTCCGTAATCTTGTGGAATTATACATTTTTTTATGCTGACAATACTCAAATATGGACTGACCATTTTTCTTGCAGTTTGTTCGGATATAACAAAATCAAAATCATTTCTTTCATCATGATTATAGGCATAACTCTGTGCTTCCCAGCCCAAAATAGAACCCGTATCTAGTGAAACTTTTACTTTTACCATGTCCGGATAAATTAGCACATTGTTTTTGACAGGCACCAAATTCACATAGGCAACACCACTCAAAACAGTGCTCCAAACACCTTTCAAATCATCAAGTCCCAAATTTTTTGCAAATAGTTCAGCTTCTCTTTTTGCTTCGTCCAAAGAAAGTTTTTCAACTCCCAATGTTCCATTGCTAGAAACAGACAAGAGAAGTCCACCCTTTTCGGTAACATCTGCATAATATGTTCTATGTTTTGTTTCAAAAGTAAAATTAAACGACCTAAACTTGCCTTCTACCATACCATTAAACTTGATGTTTTTGATATTATAGTCAACAAAAGCAGCTTCAATAATCTTTTTTGCATCATTTTGAGAAATAACAAAATCTTCGAGTCCCAATATTTTTTTGTTTTTTATACTGTCTGAAAAAGGTCCGTCATAGATAAGTGTTGGAAATTCTGTTCCCGTTGCCGAAGTGTTTGCAAACATTTTGTCAAAATTTGACGATGTGTCATTGTAACTTGTGCTGTTTAAAATACTAAAGCTGCCATCTTGATTGTTTGCAAAATCATTTATAACGCTTTGAACATATAAACACCAGTTATATAGTTCATTTACTGATTTTATATCAGCATCACTCAATGTTGAACCATTTTTGAGCTTTTGTGAAAGATAATAAGAAAATCCACCAAGTTGATTGACAAATTTTGTGGTTTCAACAATGCTTTCGTGATTGACAGGCAAATTGCCCAAATTTGTTGCAGCAAGTGAACACTGTTGATTTATTTTTTGATATTGTTCCTGCTGTTTTTGACTTTCCATTGTGATTAGTGCCTTGCTCATATAAATTTCTATCGTATTTATATTTGTTACTAACTCACTAAAAGATTTTTGATAGTTGCTTTCCAGTTGACCTGAAACAGTTGCATATTGCGAGTTGCTACCAATCCAGCCAAAAGCCAAAACACCAACTGTAACAACCAAAGCAATAACAACTGCAATAAAAGTTCTTGTTTTCATACTAATACCTTCTTAAACACAAAATACATGATTTCCTATTGTAACAATTATTTGTCTAGAAAAAATCCAACTACTTGTTGCTGTTCTAGGATTGTAATAGAACAAACAACCATAAGTAGGGTCCCAGCCATTCATTGCATCTTGAGCTGCTTGATATGCAGTTCCATTTGGCTCTAAATTGAATTGTCCATCGTGAAGTGCTGTGAATGCCCAAGGTTGATATATAACCCCTTGCAAAGTGTTTGGAAATCCGGCATCGTCAACTCTATTCAAAACAACAGCACCAACAGCAACTTGACCTTCATATACTTCTCCCCTAGCCTCACTATAAATAAGTTTTGCAAGCAAATATAAATCAGTGTTTGCTTGAGTGTTGTCTGTAACTCCCAATGCAGTTGTTGTTGCCATATCCAAACTACCTGTTATATTCAAATTTCTATCTGCCTGATATTGCTTGATTGCTTCTATGGTCGCAGTATCAAAAATACCATCAATTTCATCTTTAAAATAGCCCAAACTTGACAGCTTTGCCTGCACTATTCTTGTGTTTGTTACATTTGCAGTAACAACCTCTTCACTTGGCAAATTACCAACAACAATAACACTTAAAATACTTACAATCGTCAAAACAAACACCATGGAAATTGCAAAAATCCTTTTTGCTCCTGAAGTTGGCTTTTGCTCATCCAAAATATTCAAATCTTTTTCACTCTTCTTATTTTTTTGTTTCATTTATAACTCCTAACCAAAAAACTTTTTAATTATTTCCAAAATTTTGCTTTTATATACAATACTTGTCGCATTTTTTCCTGTATAATTTGTAAAGCATAGTGGCGGATAAATTACACACCACCAATTGTTACCTTCGGCAGTCCCAAGTTCAACAATAAGCGCATCATATATTCCACTTTCTAGTGTCCAGCCTTCATAAGTTCGTGTTGGAAACATTTCACTGTTGATTTTTATTTTTGCTGTGTAGTCAAAATTTTTGTCGTTTAGAACTTTGTTGGCAACATTCTCCAAATTTTTTATTTCCCTGTTTATCATAAAAACAACATCACTCTTACTCAAACAGTCAGCAACTTTTGGAGTTAGATATTCAACTATGCTATCCTTAATTTCATACTTAATTTTTTGGTCAACATCACTGTTTGAATTTGCTCTTATATGTATTCTCAAATAGTCTGCATTAGTTAATTCAGCATCATTATCTTTGAATACAAAACCACAAACAAACAGTGCTAAAACTATCAAAATCAATGTTAAAAATATTTTTTTCATAAACTAATTATTGACACAAAAAAAACAAAATAGCTTAAAAATTTTAACTATTTTGTCTTTTTTTTGATATTTTTGCTTAAATTTTTAATATTTTTTATTATTTTTTTTGTTTTTTGTTAAAATGAACAATTGTCTCTTGCTTTTCTAGTGGGAATACAAGATTTGAATTTTGAGCCAAAATTTCATCTTGAGAAACCAACATCCTTTTTGACAAATCCCAAAGTGAAGAACCTTTTGGCGCAATAAACATTTCAATTGCAAATTCATTTTCAGGCAATTTTTCAGTTAGTTCTATATCCTTAACAATCACTTGATTTTTTGAGCCATATTCAAACACATTGAAATAGACATCCATGCCAACCAAAATTTCTTTACCCTTTCTTGCCTTTGCATCTATATCAACAATTTTTCCAACAACAAATAATTTGCCATCAAAGTCATCTGCAACATCAAATTTGTTTGCAAAAGGTATTTCTAAATCTATGCTGTTTATTTGCTGAACATCGTCATCGGTTAAGTATATTATACTTGCATAGGCAACACCTTCAACTGTGAGTTTGCCATTGTCTACAAATTGATTTGCAACAATGAGATGTTCGTTTGTAACTGCCAACACTTTTGCAATTCTTGCTTCATCATCATTCAAAACTGTTTGACCTTCAATTGTTGCTGTGAATTTTTCAACTCTTTCTGTGTCAGCAAGAATAAAAGTTCCTGTTGTCATATTTGTTTTGTTTGTCAAGGAAAATGCATCTGTGCAAACATCACAATCAACTTTTCTTTCAATAATATATCTAACTGTTATTGTAGCCCTTACTGAAATTGACTTTGTGTTACCCTCTTCATCTCTATTTACTAAAACTTCCAAATTTTCTGGATTTATGTTTGCAAATGCCAAAATGTTGTCTGCTTTTTGGACATTTTCATCTTCTAATTCTTCTTTGAAATTGATTGTTTGCATAAAGTTTTTCAAAGTTTTTTCTTCATCATCGTTTACTTCAATAAGTGAATTCAAAAACATATCTCCACTGATTGTGAAATATCCAGAACCACTATCAACATCTTTTATGAGTGCTGTTGCATTTGACAAAAGAATTTTTGATATATCCATTTTTGTTTCGAACTCTTCGTTTATTTCAATAGTTTTTGTTCCAGTTGTAGCAATAATATTTGTTGATGCCAACTCTTTTTTTATTTGAACATTTTCATCATTAACTTTTAATGTTTGAATTTCATCGGTTTTTATTGCATCTAGTTTTAATGAAACAACGGCTGAAAGTTTTGCAGAATTTTCATCAGCAGAAACAATTTTGACATTGATTATTTCAACTTCACAAATTGGCTTCATAAGTGGATTGATTTGGTCATTTTGAATTTTTCCACTAAAATCAACTTTCTCAGACAAAACACAATTTTCTCCGTTGTTGTTTTTATAGAGCAAATTAAAAACGACACCACCCAAATAGCTGGCTTCACCATTGAGCATTTCAATCTCATCAATATAAGCTGTTGCTCCACTTGACAATATTTTGCCTATATTGTTTTCTCCATCACTTTGCATTGACACTTCGACATTTTTTTGAACTTCACCTAGATTTACTCTATAAGATGATGTAATTTTGTCTGTTTCCATTAACAATCCTCCTAATCAATTAGTATATTGTATAATC
>CAMOHL010000005.1 GCA_946615295.1 uncultured Clostridia bacterium | reverse complement strand
TGAACTTATGGATGCAGTTGATAACTACATTCCAGATCCAAAGAGAGACGAAGATAATCCATTCTTGATGCCAATCGAAGACATCTTCACAATCACAGGTCGTGGTACAGTTGTTACAGGCCGTGTTGAAAGAGGTCGTGTAAATGTTAATGATACAGTAGAAATCGTTGGTCTTAGAGAAAAGAAATCAACAGTTGTTACAGGACTTGAAATGTTCCGTAAGACTCTTGACTTTGCAGAAGCAGGAGACAATGTTGGTGTTCTTCTTCGTGGTATCAATAAAGATGATGTTGAAAGAGGACAAGTTTTGGCTGTTCCTGGTTCAATCCACCCACATACAGATTTCGTAGGACAAGTTTATGTTCTTAAGAAAGAAGAAGGTGGCCGTCATACTCCATTCTTCAATGGATACAGACCACAATTCTATTTCAGAACAACAGATGTTACTGGAACAATCGAACTTCCAGCAGGCACAGAAATGGTTATGCCAGGCGATAATATCGAAATGACAATCAACCTTACAAAAGATGTTGCTATGGAAGAAGGTATGAGATTCGCTATCCGTGAAGGTGGTAGAACAGTTGGTTCAGGTGTCGTTACAAAAATTATTAAGTAATTGCTTAAACCAATAAATGAATAATAAAAATACTCTATAGAGAAATCTAAAGGGTATTTTTTTATGTTTATTTTGTCTAAGAAATGATTATTGACTTTTAATATATTGTATAATATAATATATCTATGAGTGAAAAATTAACAACAATGCAGAAATCGATTTTGTTAAAAAAATGGAAAACTTATTACAAAAAAAAGAAAGCTAAAGAAAACAAAACAAATTCATTAAAAACAGTTGAAAAAAGTGAAATTGAAAATATAAATTTAGATCATTTAAACAAAAAAGGTTACATAAAAAACAAAAAAAGTATTTTCAAAAGAGCGAAATCTATTGCATACAAATTATTTTTGGCTACAATATATGGTTCTTCAATAACACTTGGAACAAATGTTGGTTATCAATTTACTGTCAACAGAATTGAAAGTAATAAAGTTGATGAGGCTTTAGAATACTATGGTGGTATTAAAAATTATTTGGGTGCAGGATTATTCGGTCCATATAAAAAATTTGTAACAAATGATACAAAGCATATTGTGATTGGTCATGACAAGTCAGTCAGTGATGAAATGGCTGTTGAATTTCAGTATTGTTATGATTATATAAACAATATGTTTGAAATAATCAATCCAAACTATCAATTTGAAGTAAAAAATGTCAACAATTCAAAAGACTGTGATATTTATGTTTCATTTTCAAATTTTGAAAAAACATATCCAGATTTAAGCAAAACGGTCGTTGCATTAACAAAAAATAGATATTTGAAAAATTTTTTTACATACTATGAAGTAGATCATGCAGACATTGTTTTCAACACAAAGTATGAATATAATAATACCCTTATGAGAATAACTATGATGCATGAAATGATGCATGCTATCTTGTTAAATTTAGATTTAACTTATAACAAAAACAATAAATATAATCATTATACTGTCCCTTATTCTGTTCTTTCATATATTGACATGGTACATATGCAAATAAATTTACAGTATCCTCAAGGAGAAAACTACAAGAGAAAAGATGAATTAAAAAATAGATTTGTTACATATACACCTTTTGATATTGCTGCATTTGCTGCAAGGTATGGTGATTATAATGATGTGCAAAACAAAAAAGATTGTACAAAATTGATTATTAATACATATAATATATGTAAGGAAGTTTTTGATAAACAAGATTTTTTTATTGATTCAACAGAATTAAATCAAGCAGGTTATCCAAAAAAGTTTGATGATTTTTTATCACAAACAAAAACAAATAATCTTAGTCAATATAATATCTACCTTGATAAAGAAGAAAATGAATTTATATTATAGTTAAAACTCCAATTTTTTGGAGTTTTTTATTGCAATAAAATATTTATATTTTACAAAAAAAAGCAAAAATGATAATATTATAATATGAAAAAGTTGTCTAAGAATTTTGTAACTAACATAGTTTTATCAAATACTCAATTGAGTGGGTTTTATAAAATTGTTGATGAAATAAAGGAACTAACAAAAAAGAATAAATTTGAAAATATAATCTTGATTGTGCCAGACAAGTTCAGTTTGAATGCTGAACAAATTTTTATGGAAAAATTTGGTCAAGATGCAGTTTTTAATGTTTGGCTTGCCACAATTTCCAGACTTGTAAACAAAATTAACAGTGAAGATGAAAACAAATTTTCACTTTTGTCAAAAAACAGTGGAACAATGCTGGTTAGTCAAATAATTTTGAAACTCAAAGACAAATTGACTGAGTATTCAAATATCACAAACAAATACTCTTTTGCAGAAACAATGTTTAATGTGATAAATTTGTTGAAGAGTAGTGGAGTTAGGCCAGAAGAATTGAAACAGAATTTCAAAAAAGGAAATTTTGGAAACAAATTGAAAGATATATATTTGATTTATAGTGAATATGAAAAAGCTATGAAAGATAATATTGATGCCATAACGAGATTACAGATTTTTAACAATAAAGTAAAAAATAGCGATTACATAAAAAACAGCCACATATTTTTTGCAATGTTTGACAGTTTCACAACTGTTCAAATACAAACACTTTGCGAACTTGCAAAACATTCAAAATCTTTAACTCTATCACTTTGTGCAAACACAAAACAGCCAAATCATTTTATATATGACAATACATTGTTTCATAGAATAAAAGATTTTTTTGTTCAAAATGGAGTAAACTGTCCAGCTATAAATATTGAACAAAAAATTAACAATAGAGTTGATTTTATGTCAAAAAACTTTTTGGCCTATGATGAAACTGAAAAGTTTGAAACTGATGATGTTAGATTGATGGAATGTGATAACATTTTGCAAGAGGCAAGATATGTTGCAAACCGAATCAAGTTTTTGATTATGGAACGGGGCTACACATTTGATGATATAAACATTGCCGTCAATGGTTTGGATAGTTACAGTTTGGAACTAAAAAAGATATTTTTGGAATATGACTTTCCAACATATTTTGACGAGCAAAGAAATTTGGGCGAGCATATTTTTGCAAAAACATTCTTTGATATAGCAAATTTTGTTTGTGGAGAAAAAACAACAGCAACTGCTCTATCAATTGCAAAAAGTCCAATTTTTGAAATTGACTATGAAAAAAAATGCGACTTTGAAAACTATTGCAAAAGACACAATGTGTTTGGTAACGATTTTTATTGCGAACTTGAAAATAGTAACGATGAATACTTTAAAAATGTTGAAATTGTTAGAAATAATATTTTTGGCAAGATAAAGATTTTTGAGGACGAATTGAACTCATCTGTTGATATAGATGGCTACAAAAAGGCAATACTCAATTTTTTTGACAGCATATCAATTGAAAGAGTTTTGAATAATATAAAAGAAGAACAAGATGACATTATTCAAAAGCAAATATACGATGAGGTTTTGGAAAAGTTTTTGAATATATTGCAAGATTGTGATGATTTGATTGGCAGTCAAGAAATGCCAAAGAATATGTTTTTTGAGATGCTAAAATCTGTTGTTTCATCAACAAACCTTAAGACTGCTCCAATAAGATGCAATTCAGTTTTTGTTGGAGATGCAAGCAGTAGCACATTCTATCCAAGAAAAGTTATGTTTGTTATGGGCTCAACAGAAACACGAATGCCAGCATATCAGTTGGATTCAGGAACAATAACAGACAAAGATATTTCAAGCTTTGTTTCTGCAAATATAATTTCACCAACGGTTAGAGAGTTGAACAAAAGAGAAAAATTTAAACTGTTTAATTTGCTCTTGCTTGCAACTGACAAGTTGGAACTCACATATAGCACAATAATTGCTAACGAATCGCAAAACAAAAGCGAGTTTGTTACAGCATTGCAAAAGATATTTACACAAAGTGGGTTGCCACTAAAAATTGAAAAGTATAATCTAGAAGAGCAAAAAATTGAAAACAGTTCTAGTCAAAAACTGCCAATGTATATGGTAGGGACACTTAAAAATGCAATAAAAATATCTTTAAGCAACGAAAGTAATCTCAAATATATAACAAACAAATATTTGTTTAATACCATAGAAACAGAAAAAAAGAAGTATCAACAAGACAAAGACAGGTTTGTTGTGAAGGATACAAAACAATATTTGTTTAAAGAAAACAAAACATCAATAAGTCAAGTTGAAACATATTTTAGGTGTCCATTTTTGCAATTTATAAACTATGCAATATCACCAAAAGAACTTGAAAAGTTTGAGTTGAAAGCAAGTGATATTGGTAATATATTGCACAAAGTTGCAGAATGTTTTGTTGATGAATACATAAAACACGATTACAAAATAGATGATATGCAAAGTGTGGTTTCAAAAATTTTTGATAAGGTTATTAGTAGCAACGAATACAAGTTCTTTTTGACAAACAAATACTTTGTTGAAATGCTAAAGGATGAATCAAAAAGATTTTGTGAAGCCATAAAACACCAAGTTGATTGCAGTGAATTTAAACCAGTAGCTACTGAGAAGCAATTTTATAATTATCAACTAAAAAACGGACTAACCTTTTCTGGAAAGATTGATAGAGTAGATAAATATCAAAATCAGTTTAGAATTATCGATTATAAAACGGGAAAGGAGAAGTTTAGTTTCAAAAATGTTTACTATGGACTAAAACTTCAACTCATTGCATATATGAAAGTTTTGGCGGAAATGGAAAACGGAGATGTTGTCTCAACAGCATATATGCCAATAAAAAACGACTTTGTTGATTTTTATGATGCTGAATTCAAGTCATTCAAGTTGGATGGAATAATTTTGGATGATAAATCTATCATAAGAAAGTTGGACACAAATCTATATCAAAACAAAAAAAGTGATATTATAAATGTCGCATTTACCGATAGTGGCGAAATAAATGGTATTTACAAAAATAATATTTTATCAAAAGAACAAATGCAAGATATTCAAAAATACTCATTTGCAGTTATGATTAAAGCGCTTGATGAAATGATGGGTGGGTTTATTGAACCAAAGCCATACAAAGCCGATAAATCACCATGTGAGTATTGTAAAAACAAATCAATTTGTCAATATCAAATTGAACAGAGTGGATTTAGAAAACTATCAAAAAAAGATAAAGAATCTTTTAAGGAGAAAGATGAAACAAATAATTGATACAAATTCTCAAGAATTTAAAAAACAAGATCAGGGGAATTTTACCGATCAACAATATGAAGTTTTAAAACATAAAGAGGGTAATCTTTTGGTTTCAGCTTCTGCAGGAAGTGGAAAAACAAGTATTTTGATTGAAAAGATTAATCGTTTGATTGTTGGTGATGGAGTAAAATTAAAGAGACTGCTTGTTGTAACCTTTACAAACAATGCAAGTTTAGAAATCAAGCAAAGGTTATTCAAAAGTTTATCAGAATCAAAAAATGAAAAACTGCTTTTGGAACTAGAAGATTTGTCAACCAGCGACATAATGACTTTTGACTCATTTTGTTCAAAGGTTGTCAAGGAATTTGGCTATACCATAGGCCAAACAAACAAGTTTTCTGTTGCAGATGAAGCCATGTCAGGTTTTTTGAAAAATCAGGCAATGGATAACTTGTTTGCAAACCACAACAAAAATCTTGACAAAAGGTTTAAAAATTTTGTTGATATGTTTTTTGAAAAGAGAAATGAATCAAGTTTGCGAAAGAGTTTAAACAGTTTGTATGAATTTTTGAGAAGTAAAGAAGATAAAAATATTTATACATCCTTGCTTGACAATATGTATTTGTTTGACAACAAAAACAAGGCATTTGAATATATCGGCAAATTTGTTTTAACACTGAAAGAATATACCAATCAACAACTGCAACATTTGATTGATGAAGCAGATATTTTGGGTGAAGACAAAATAAAAGAAAAGTTATTGATTGCAAAAAATGAAATATTTGATTTGAATGGCGACTTTTTGCGAGATTTGAGATATCTTAAAAATGGATTTGATTTCCCAGTATTCAAAAGTTCACCAAAAGATAGTGCTGAAGCAACACAAATAAAGAATAACTATAAAGATATATTGCAAAACTTTAAAAATCTTGTTAATCAAATTATAACAAGTGATATCAAAAATGCAGATATTGATATATTGTCTCAAAATTTAACAAAAACAAAAGAACAACTACAATATGTTTTTGAAATTATTGATGAGTTTGATGGTGAATATCAAAAGCTCAAAAGTCAATATCAAGTTTTGGATTTTAATGATATAGAAAAATTCGCAAGACAAATTTTGTCAAACAAAGATATTGCAACAGAAATTCAAAATAGATATGATTGGATTTTTATTGATGAATATCAGGATACTAGCTATTTGCAAGAAAGTATTGTCGGTTTGATAACCACTGGGGATAATCTGTTTATGGTTGGCGACTTAAAACAAAGCATATATAGATTTAGACAAGCAGAACCACAAATATTTTTAAACAAATACAATCAATACAAAGATTTCAAGTCAACCAATATGGACAAAGTTATTGAACTTGCAACAAATTTTAGAAGCACCGAAGCAATTTTGAAATTTAACAATTTTGTCTTTGACAAGATATACAAACAAGAAATTGATGATTATCAATACAAGGGCAATGCTGATTTAGTGTTTGGTGGCTTAATAAAAGAAGTAGCAACAGAGCCAACAGTAAAAATTTTTGTTTTGAATGAAGAAAAAAACGAACAAGAAGAAGATCATTTTGAAGGTATATATTCAGTAAAGAATAGTGAACTTTCTTTTGATAAAAAAAGTGGAATTCAACAACAGGCCAATTTGCTTGCAAGTGAGATCAAATCTATGATAGGAAAACCATACTATGATCACAAAACAAAAGAAATCAGGCAAATTCAATTCAAAGATATAGCTGTTTTGTCTAGAAAGAAAAAAGGGATTTTGTTAGAAGTCAAAGATGTGCTCAACTCTTATGGCATACCTGTATATACAAAATACAATGAAAATATATTTGATTTTTATGACATACAAGTTTTGCTAAACATTTTGACTGCAATTGACAATCAAAACAATGACTATGCAATAATTTCTACATTTGTAAATATAGGAAACATATCTCTTGAAGAGCTTGCTTTGATAAGGAAAGATAATAGGGATAAAAAATTCTTTTATCAAGCAGTGCAAGAATATTTAAAAAGTAATAATGATACAATATCTCAAAAAATAAAAAAATGCTTTGATAAGTTGGCATACTATAGAAATTTTAGTTATCATAATAATATTTGTGAATTAATAAACTTTATTATTGAGAATGAAAAACTAGATTTGAAATTTGAAATAAGTCAAAATTCAAATTCTTTTGAAGAGAGATTGCTCACATTATTAAATAGCATAGACAGTATAAAAGAATATAGTTTGAATAGCTTTTTGAATTATATAAACAATTTCAATTCAAATCAAGATAGTGAAATTACAATAAAGGATAGTGAAAATGCTGTCAACCTTCTCAATATACACAAAAGCAAAGGACTTGAATATCCTGTTGTGTTTTTGATTGCAACCGAAAATCAATTTGGAACTCAAGACATAAAATCAAAAATACTGTCAGATAATGATTGGGGTATCACAATGTCAACATACGACAATGAAACCCATACAACAAATGACAATTTGATTAAAAATATTTTTAAGCAAAAAATTAAGGATGAAGACAGAAAAGAAGAAAAAAGATTGCTATATGTTGCAATGACGAGAGCAAAAAACTATTTGACTATCATTGGAACAAAGAATGTTGATAACATAAAGAGCAACAATACCGATTTTGAAATTAGAAATTGTAACAACTATTTAGATTGGATTTTAGGCTGCTTTTCTCAAACAGAACTTGACAAGTTGAAGTTGGAAAAATCTTTGGATTTTGACATTGACGGTTCAAAAATGAGTATGTATTTGATTGAAGAAAACAGTTTTGAACATGAGCAAGAAGAAGATAAAACTTTGCCTGAAAAGTTGAATGTTGACAAAGATATGTTTAATGAGATTTTATCTCAAAAATTCAAAAAGAACAATTTGGCAAAAAAGAATTCAGTTTCACAAATAATGCAAGAAGAAGACCATTACAACATTTCAAATTTTGAATGGAACAAGTCAGACAAGGCAAATGATGAAGATTTTTTGAACATAGGCACTGTCTATCACAAAGTTATGGAGTATATTGATTTTTGTGATGATGAAAATGACATAGTTGCACAGCTAGACAATTTGAAAGAAAGTGGCAAAATAAGCAATGATGAATTTGCTTTGATTGACATCAAAACAATAATCATCGCAACAAAAGCTATAAACAAATTGATTGATAAAGCTGATATTGTTTTGAAAGAACAACAGTTTTTGTCTTATTTTCCAGCAAACAAATTGATAAAAACTGAAGAAGATACAAAAATTTTGGTGCAAGGTGTTGCAGACCTAATCATCATAAAAAATGATGAAATATATTTGATTGACTACAAGACAAGCAGAATATCAAACGAAAAAGATTTTGAATCCAGATACAAAACTCAACTTGATATCTATGCAAACGCCATTGAAAAGTTTTATCACAAAAAAGTTAGCAAAAAAGCCATATATAGTTTTTACCTAAACAAATTGGTGATTATTTGATTATTATATTTGACAAATTTTTAAACAAAATTTATACTATAGTTAGTTAATGCAAAAAGGGGTAATGTTATGTTATTAGATGTTTTTGGCACAATAATAAATGCGATTGGTGAAGTTGCTTCAACAATTGGCATTGGCTGGGTTGCTGTTATTGGATTGGGTCTTACATTGTTGCTTATTATAATTAGCTTCATCATAACTCAATTTTCAATTGAAATCAAAACAGCAAGAGCAGTTCACAAGATAAACAAATATCTTGAATTAAATCCTTTCATCAATGAAGACAATTTGGTTGAATTTAACAAGTTGATGAAAAAAATTCCTCAACCTATGAGATTGCAATGGCAACAATATATGGTGAATAGGGACAAAAAGCCAAGCGACTTTTTCACAGATAGCAACTGTGTTGAAAAGCCATTCAAATCAAGTATATATGGCAGTCAAATTGTTGCTGTTAGAGTTGGAATAATTTGCTTGAGTGTTTTGATGGTTTTGTTTAACTTGTCATACTACACATATATTTCAGAAACTTCAATTCTCAATGGAATTTTGTCAAGTTTGATGGTTTCACTTGCAATTGTGTTTATTGGTGCAATCTATGTGTTGTTCCTAAAAGCTCGCAGAAATTCTTCTCAATCAGACTTGTATTATGATTTTGCAGATTTTCAAAAAGCAATAGACAGAGCTTGCACAACATTGCCTGATTATATAGATTATGAAATTTTGTTTACAAGAAAGGAAATCACAAGTGGAATTCCTGTTTTGCAAGAATATTTGCAACAAAGAGCTTTGTTTGAACAAGAACAAATCAACAAGGCAAAAGAGAGTCAAGTTGTTCATGAACAATATGACTTTTCTGCACTTGGCATAAATGGTAGTCTTGTTATGGAAAGTTCAATGAGAGAAGCTGAATATGTTATTGGCAACAAAAACAGAGTTTATGCTGAAATCAGCGAGTTGCAAGGTGCTGTTGATATGCTCAACAAGAGCTATGAAGAAAAGAACAAGACAACTCAAAGAAAGTTGAGAGATATCAAAGATTCTTTGGATAGATTAAAAGAAAAACTCGACAACACAACAAATCTTATTGTTGGTAACGATTTGAGAAAACAAAGAGAAAATGAAATTCAAAAGCAAAGACAACTTGAAAAGGAAGCTGATGAAGACAACAAGAAGTATGAAGCTGACAAAAAGCAACTAGAAGAACAAATTGAAGCCAAGAGAGCTGAAATTGAAAACTTCAAACAAGATGCAGAAGTTAGAATCAACGGAGAGTTTAAATCTTATGCTGACAAAATATATGCAGAACTCAAAAAGATTGTTGATGAACAAGTAAAAGAAGAAGTTGACACACTCACAGCAGAAAAATTGCAACTTCAACAAGATTTGGAAGAAAAGGAAAAGTTGTATGTAGAAAAGAATACAGTTTGTGAAGAAAAAACCGAACTTTGCGAACAGCTTTCTACAAAACTTGCTGAATACGAAGGAACAATTGAAGAAGCTCAAAAGATAAAGGAAGAATTTGACCAATATTCAACAGCAAAGGATCAAGAAATTTTTGAAGCAAAGAAAGAAGCAGAAAGCAGAAATATTGAACTTGAAAGAAAAGAACAAATCATTGCTGAACAAAAAGCTCAAATCAAAGATTTGAAGCACAAAAAACAAGTTATTGTAAATAGATATTTTGACTATAAAGGCAATGAAATTTTCTTTGATGATGATGCAAATGCATATATTATCAATACAAATGGTGAAAAAGAATATATAAAGCTTGACTCACAAGTAAATGGCGAAGAAGCTGAACCGGTTGAAGTTTCTGAACCTGTGGAAGAAGTTGTTGAAACTCCAGAAGTAGTTGAAGAAGAACCTGTTGAAATTCCAGGAGTAGTTGAAGAAGAACCTGTTGAAATTTCAAACGAAGGTTTATTTACTGACGATGATATTTTGAAAGCATTGGGAGAAGATCCTGAAGAAGTCAAAGCAAAGAGAAAAGAAGAAGAGCAAAAACAAGCATCTTTGGAAGAATTAAAAACAAAATTCAAAAAACCGGTTTATGACTTTCAATGGGAAAACAGTAACTCAAACAAACCAGAAGAAGTTGAAGAAGAACAAATTGTAGAACCAGTTGTTGAAAAACAAGTTGAGCCATCAGTTGAAGATAAAAAAGATGAAATAGAAGAGCTTGAAAGATTGATTGAAGAAAAGAAGGAAGAACTTGAAAAACAAAGCAAAGATCTTTCAAAGCAACTTGAAGAAACACAAAAAGTTGTTGATGAAGAAGTTGATAGTCCAAAAAAGGCAACAAAGGCAAAGTCAACAAAAAAACCAGCAAAAAAGATGGCAGATAAAAAGCCAGCAAAAAGAGTAACAAAAAAGAAAAATGATGGCGATCAAAACAACGGCGACCAAAGTAATGGTGGAATAAAACTTGATATAAATCTTGATGAATTCAACGAACAAATCAACAAGGCAATCAAAGATATTGATTCTGATTCAAAATAAAAAAAAGACTATAACATTTTGTTATAGTTTTTTTTATGTTCTCGTTTTTTAATAAAAAATTGATTTTATATTGATTTCTATTTATTTTTAAATCTATACAGGTTTATTTCAAAATTGATATACAAAACAAAATTTATTTTTTTTGCTTTCTGTTTCAGTTATTGTTAGACAAGGCTATAAGAAGTCAATTCTTTTAGTTGTCCATTTTTGCTTGCCAAATCAATTATATGAGCTGTTATTTTGCTATTTTTTTTGGCAATGAGTTGACCATTTTCAGTGTATATATTTTGACCAACTTTTCGACCAATCAAAAATTCGTAGCCATCAGTCAAAACTTTTTTTGGTGTCAATTTTTCTTGTCTTTCAGTTTCTAAAATTGTAACAGGAATGTTTTCTGTTTGCGAACTTACGACAATAGATTTTGGCTTAAAATTAGAAATTGAAATATTCTTGTTTTCTTTTTTGATTATAACTTTTTCTCCAACATTCAATATGTTTGATTTTTCAAGCAATTCATCATTTTGCAAATAGATGTTTTGAACGGTAAAATGATTGTTAAATTCCACATCACAAATCTGTCCAACAAACTTTCCATCAACATTATAAACTTTATATCCAATAGGGTTTATGTCCTTTGTGTCAATTGTGTCTAACCAAAATGTGTTTTCACTGTTTTTTATCATCACTGCCGATTCAGCAAAATTATAAATGCTTGCAGTGCTAATCAACTTTTCTTCTTGTGAATCATCATCAAAAACACAAAGCCACAAAATTTTGTTCATCTTTTTGTCCAAAAGCACATTTTTTATATATCCTTCTATGTTTGCATCATAAATGCTTATCACAGGTTTTCCTAAAAATTTCGAAACTCTTTCCAAAATAACCTCCACTTGTAAATAATTATATTCAAGCAAAAAATGATATATAACTATTTGACATCAAAGTTTTTTATTTGCAAAATAATAAATACAAAATTTATTGATACAATTTTTTTTGGGTGGTATAATAAATATATGAATTTATTTAAATGGTTAAAAAAGATTTTCACAAACAGAATTACACTCGAAGATAATGACAAATCAAAACTTGTTTCTGCAACATCTTTAAACAAATCTATAAAACTTGGCACAAAAATAGAAGTTGACAAAAACCATATAGCAATCATATCCGTAAAAAACAAAATTATGGATACATTTTTGGAAGGTGTTCATAAATTAGAAATTAGAAATTTACCTATACTTGCAAGAGAATTGAAACTATCAAAACCAAACAAAAAAGGTGAATATCCAAACAGTTTCAAGGCAGACATATACTATGTGAGCTTGGAGCAGTTTGATGATCAAAAATTTCCTAGCATAGAAAGTATTTGCATAAAAGATAAGAATTTTAAAAAAGTGTATGCTGACATAAAGGGCAAGTTTTCTTACAAAATTGTTAGACCTATTGATTTTGTAGATGCACTATTTACTCAATATGGAGTTGTTAGAAACAAAATTGCAAAAAATGAACTATCTTATTGGGTATCAACAATATCGTCAAAAAAAATTCAAAAGAACTCACCTTCCCTATATCAAATATATGAAAAGGACTCTGTTTGTTTTGAAGGTTTGGTTGATTACTTAAATAAAAAGTTGGCAGATGTTGGAGTTGAAATCATATCAGTTGAAATAACTGATGTAATATTACCAAAAAATATATACAAAAAAACTCAATTGTCTTTTGAAGAGATTAAGCAAGAAAAACAAGTTGAATATCAAGATACCGAACAAATCAAAGACAGCGAGCCAGAACAAATTGAAATTCAAAACAATGCAAATGAGTTGTCAAAAGAAGATGTAGAACAAAACATAGAATTGCAAAGTGGAGATAAGCACATTCAAAACAGCAATGAAAATGATGTAGAAACACCAAACCAAACAGAGTATTCAAATGATTTACAAGAAGAGTTTGAAGGAAATCAAAGTGAAACAATCGATGCTGAACAAGTTTTTCAAAGCGAATTTGAAAGCAAAGAAAATTTTGAAATATCCAAAAATTCTTTTGACGATAAAGAAAAATATGATATAAATGACAATACCACAAACACTGAAAATTCAAATACTGAAAATATAAGTGATGATGAAGCAACGAGCATTAACAATGCTGAATTAGAAAAAGAGGATTCATTTTTAGAAAGTGAACTAGATGGCAGTGAAGAGCAAACTAAAGATGATGAAATTGATTATGAATATTATGAACCAATAAAAAAGACAGTTGAATATAAACAATGTCTAAGATGTGGAGCATTTAATGCAATAAATAGTGAGAAATGCTTTAAGTGTGGCAATAGCTTAAAATAGTTTTATTGTCTTTGTTTTACGGAAAGTATAAAACAGTTAAATTGTTAAAAAACACAGAAAAAATAAAAACAACTTGAGACAATTCAAAAAGTAAAAAACAATCAAATTATCAAACAGCAAAACAAAAAGGAGAATAATATGAACAAAATGCAAATAACAAAAGATATGACACTTCAAGAAGTGTTGCAATATAGAAATCAAGCACCACAGATTTTAATGGGATTTGGAATGCACTGTTTTTCTTGTCCAATAAGTCAAATGGAAACTTTGGAAGAAGCAGCACAAGTTCACGATTGCGATTTGGACTTGCTATTAGAAAAACTTAATGAAATTGATTAAACAAACAAAAAGATGTGAGTTACATCTTTTTTTGTTGCAAAAATTCAACAAAAAAATATAGTTAAAACAAAAGTTAAAAATTCTTATTTTGTATAAATTTATTATATAAAATATTATCAATAAAATAAATAAAAAACTTTCTCAAAAAGGGTTGACATTGCATGTCCGTTGTTGTATAATATCAAAGAATTGTGGGTAATGGGTTGAAGCAGAAGGTTACTTTTTTCACCATTAGGTTAAAAGAAAACTTTTGCAGACAAGTCCAAAACAATTTGGGCGAATAAGCAAGACCACACTATCCCAACTTTTTTTAAGTTCCACAATTTGAAACACACGGGGCAGTGTAAGGAAATTGAACTTGCTTATAAAATAATGGAGGATACAGATGGCAACACAAAAAATCAGAATCAAATTGAAGGCATTCGATCATAGCTTGATTGATGAAGCTGCAAACCGCATTGTAAGTGCAGCAGCAAAGCTTGGCTGTAAGATCAGTGGTCCAATTCCACTTCCTACACAAAAAGAAGTAGTTACAGTTATTCGTTCACCACACAAATACAAAGATAGCCGTGAACAATTTGAAATCAGAACTCACAAAAGAGTTATTGATATCATTTCACCAAGTGCAAAAGCCGTTGATGGTCTTATGAAATTGGACCTTCCAGCTGGTGTTGATATTAACATTAAACTATAAGGAAATTAGGAGAGTCTAAAAGAAATGAAAGAAATAATCGGAAAGAAACTTGGAATGACACAAATCTTCGCTCCAAACGGCTTGATTATTCCTGTTACGGTTATCGAAGCAGGTCCATGTTCAGTTTTGCAAAAAAAGACAATGGAAAAAGATGGCTATGAAGCAATCAAGGTTGCATTCCAAAACACAAGAGAAAGTTTAAAGACTAAACCTGAGCTTGGAGAATTCAAAAAAGCTAAGGTTGAAGCAAAAAAACATGTAGCTGAACTCAAATTTGATAATTATGACAATTATTCAGTTGGTAGTGAAGTTAAGTGCGATATATTCGCAGAAGGTGAAAAAGTTGATGTGAGTGGAAGAACTTGTGGTAGAGGTTTTACTGGTGTTATCCAAAGATGGAATGCTAGAAGACACAGAATGACACACGGTGTTTCACTTGTTCATAGAGCACCTGGTTCTACTGGTGCAACATCATCAGTATCAAGAGTATTGAAGGGTATGAAAGGTCCTGGTCATTATGGTAATGAAAAGGTTACAATTCAAAATCTTGAAATAGTAAAAGTCGATGCAGACAGAAATGTGCTACTCATCAAGGGAGCAGTTCCTGGTCCAAAGGGTGCAATTCTTAGAATAAAGAATGCAGTTAAAGCATAAGAAAAGGAGTTATAAAAATGCCAAAAGTAAAAGTTTACAATATAAAAGCAGAAGAATGTGGGACTATGACTCTTAAAGACACTGTGTTCGGTGTTGAATATAAGGAAGCACTTATTCACGATGTTGTTGTAGCATATCTCGCAAATCAAAGACAAGGCAACAAAAGCACTTTGACAAGAAGTGAAGTTAGAGGACATCACAAAAAGCCATGGGCTCAAAAACACACAGGTAGAGCTCGTCATGGCGACACAAAAGGTCCACAATTTACAGGTGGTGGAGTTGTATTTGCTCCAAAGCCAAGAGATTTTAGTTTGAAAGTTAATGCAAAAGCAAAGAGAGTTGCTTTCAAAAGTGCATTGAGTCAAAAACTTGCTCAAAAAGAACTTACAGTTCTCGACAAGGTTGAACTTGAAGCACCAAAAACAAAGTTTGCTCAAGCAATACTTGATTCATTCAAGTTTACAAAACCAACACTCTTGGTTGTTACAGGAGACAATGCAGACCTTCTTAGAGCATCTGCAAACATTCAAAACTTGTTGGTTGTTGATGCAAAACTTGCAAACACATATGAAGTTGTTGCTAGCACAAATGTGCTTATGACAAAAGATGCCGTAAAAGCAATTGAGGAGGCATACACAAAATGAAAGAATATGATGTAATTATAAAACCTGTGCTAACAGAAAAAAGTTATGCTGATATTGCTAGCAAAAAATACACATTTATTGTTAAGAAAACAGCAACAAAACCTGAAATCAAAAAAGCAGTTGAAGCAATTTTTGGTGTTAAGGTAGAAAAAGTTAACACAACAAATGTTCAAGGAAAAGAAAAATCACAAGATAGGGGAAGAACTCATGGCTTTACTCCAAGTTACAAAAAAGCTTATGTAACATTGAAGCAAGACAGCAAATCTATTGAATTCTTCGACAGTCTATCATAAGTAGGAGGATAATATAATGGCTATTATAACAAAAAAACCAACATCACCTGCGATGAGAGAATACACAACAGCTGACTATTCAGTGTTGACAAAAAAAGCTCCAGAAAAAAGTTTGCTTAAACCTCTTAGAAAGACTGGTGGAAGAAACT
>CAMOHL010000004.1 GCA_946615295.1 uncultured Clostridia bacterium | reverse complement strand
TTGGTGCCGAAAGCCGGACTTGAACCGGCACGGTATTGCTACCGAGGGATTTTAAGTCCCTTGCGTCTGCCTATTCCGCCATTTCGGCATATTGGAGGCACCTCTCGGATTTGAACCGGGGATAAAGGTTTTGCAGACCTCTGCCTTACCACTTGGCTAAGGTGCCATAACATTGCATAGAATATCAAATTTGATTGTTTTTGTCAAGTGTTAATATATATTATTATGAAAAAAATTTTTTTAGTGTTAAAAATCTTTTTGGTGTTTGATTGTGTTAATTAAAAAAAATATATTCTACAAGTAACAGTAAAAGATAGTAGGAAAAAATATCAAAATATAATAGAAGTGAATGTTTGTTAGATAGACAAATTATTTTTTTTATGCTAAAATATATGCTGATTGAAAAAGGAACAAATTTATGAAAATTTATGTAATGAGACACGGAACAACAAATTGGAACGAAAAAGGAATTGTTCAAGGCAGAAGTCAAAACAGGTTGAGTGAAGAAGGAAAAAAATTGGCAGAACAATCTGCTGAAAAATATAAAAATAAGCAAATTGATGTTATATTCACTTCTCCCCTAATGAGAACAATGCAAACAACAAACTTTATGAACAAATATCACAACTGCAAAATAATAAAAGATGAAAGACTGATTGAAATTGATCAAGGAATTTTTACAGGCAGAAAAAAGGCAGATTTGACCGAAGAAGAATTGAAGTTGAAAAATTTGAAGTCAAAAGCATGCAAAATGGAAAACTATGATGAAGTTTTTGAAAGAGTTTCAAAATTTTTAAACTACCTAAAAGAGACTTCATTTGAAAATGTTTTGATTGTTACTCACAACTGCGTAACCCTAAACATTGAGCATATTTTGACAGGTGAAAAAATTTTAGATATAAAAAATTATGCAAATGCAGAGGTTAGAGAATTTGTTGTTTAAACAAAGATTATTTTTAAATAATTGAATAGCTAAATTTATTGCAAAAGCAATAAAAAAATGATATTATAACAATGGAGTTATTATGATTAGTATTAAAAATTTGTATCTATCATTCATAAAAGAATATGATGCACTGCACAACATATCACTAGAAATCGAAGACGGTGAAAAAGTCGCTCTTATTGGTGGTGCTGACAGTGGCAAAACTATGCTTTTGAGAGTGCTTGCAAAACTTGAAAAGTATAAAAAAGGCGAAGTGTATATAAAAAATATTAACTTGAAAAAAATTGATTTTAGACAAGATATTGAAGTTGGATTCGTTCCAAAATCATTTGTGTTTTTGAATAACAAAACAGTCAAAGAAAATTTGGAATGGATTTTGAAAAAAAGAAACTATGACTCTTCAACAATCAATTTGAAAGTTTTGATTGCAATGAAATCTTTTGATATTGAAAGTATACAAAATATGAAAATTAAGCAACTCACAAATTATCAAAAATGTTTGGTGCAACTTGCAAGAGTAAGTTTAAGAAAAGTTGAATTGTTCTTGATTGATGACATTTGCAAAGACTTAGACAACATTGAAAGACAAAAAA
The DNA here is from genome assembly GCA_946615295.1 of uncultured Clostridia bacterium. GTDB lineage: Bacteria > Bacillota > Clostridia > Christensenellales > UBA1242 > UBA9845. The sequence continues at coordinate 15,986 of CAMOHL010000004.1, read as the reverse complement.
TTATTGAAAAAATCAAAAATTTGATTGAACAAAATTCTCAAAGAACTTTTGTTATTGCATTCACCGACGAAAAATTAGCAGACAGTTTAAACCTCAAAAAGATATACTTAAAAGATGGTGAAATTGTTGAAAATGAAAATAACTAAATTTTTTTAAGCAAAAGAAATTTTCCCTTCTTTTGCTTATTTTTTGCAAAAAATTGAGTTTTTGGTGCTTTTTTTATTGATTTTTTGATGTTTTTTGCTAAATTTTTGCTGTTTTCAAAAAATTTCACTTCTCCAAAAATATTTTTTAGTTCTGTTTTTATATAGTTGAAATGTGTGCAACCAAGCACAATATTTTTTATATTTTTATTTTTAAAGTCCCTTAGTTTTCTTTCCAGATATGGTTCTAATATGTTGTAGTTGCCGTTTGCTTCATCAATCTTTTTTGCAATTGTTTTGAAACCATACAAAAAAATGTTTGGATAATTTTCGTATATTGCCAAATGTTTGTTTTTTTGAATTGTATTTTTTGTTGCAAGCAATAAGGTATTTTGACCATTAAATAATTTAGGATTATATACTGGCTCAATTTTAAAAATTGGAATACTAAAATTAGAAACAATATAATCATAACAAACACTTGAAATTGTATTGCATGCAAGAACTATTGCTTTTATTTTATAAATACTTGAAATTTTTGTGATTATGTTCATCACAATTTTTTTCAACTTTTTTACAGATTTGTTACCATAAGGAGCATTGACTGCATCCATAAAATATATATAGTTTTCATAAGGCAATCTTTTTTGAATTTCCTTTAATGTCCATAGTCCACCTATTCCACTATCAATAACCAATATCCAATCTCTTTTCATACATAATATTTATGCTGTATAATGCAAATTTGTTATTCATTTTTAAAATTCGTGAGTAGTTTAAGTTTGCAATATTTTGTTTTTGTAAATTTAAAATTGTAACAAATATTTTGAATTAAAAAATTACTCTATCAATTGTTTGAGTTCTTCTTTTGATATATTGTTAAATGCAAGATTTATTGCTTTTGCTATTATTTTTGAAAGTGAAATGACCTTTCTTTCAACATCGTTTGATGCAACAATCAAATTTTGTGAATTTTTGCAAATAGAATTCAAATTTGCAACAAGTGGCACACCCAAAGAAATAACCTTGTAGCCCAAAGTTTGTTCGCTGACTTCTTTTCTCTTGTTGCCAACTCCACCACCCGGAGAGAGTTTTGTGTTGCTGATTTGAATTGACTTTTCTAGTTTTTTTGTTTCGGCAGTTATCAAACTATCAATAACAAAAACTATATCTGGATTTATCTGTTTGCAAATAAGTTTGATTGCATCACAACTTTCAATACCTGTTGTGCCATAAACTCCAAAACTGATTGCGAATACTTCGCTCAACTTTTCTTTTGAATACAATTTGTTGTCTAAATACGGCTTTGTTATCAAAACATTGTCAACAACCCTTTTCCCTAGACTATCGCAAGCATACTTTTCATTGCCAAGGCCAACAATCAAAACTTTTGATATGTTTTTTGATTGTTTTTTTGAAATTTCTAAAATTGCTGACTTTAATTTGTTTGTGAGAAACTCTTTTGCTTTGACATCAAAATATAGCAAATCATCAAATTCAAAATTTATGTATCTTCCCTTTTCTCTACCAATTTTTGCTGATATTTCATCTGCGAATATGTCTATTTCTGTTTTTTTTATTCCATATTTAAACTTTGCTTCTTTTTTATTGAATCCATCAATATTTTTGATGCCTTTTGCAACTTCAACAATCAGTTCTGATTTTATTTTTTTCATATATTTATTGTTTGTTATAAAAAAATATAAATACATTTTAAAAATATTAAATTTTTTGTTGCATTTTGATTTGTTATGTGTTAAAATAGACAAGTAAATCACAAAAGGGAGATGTATTAACATGCCAATTATCAAATCAGCAATAAAAAGAGTTAAAGTTAATGCAAGACAAAGACAAGAAAACAGAGGAGCAAAATCAGAACTTGCAACAGGTCTCAAAAAGTTTAGAGCACTTGTTAAGGAAGGAAAGATTGAAGAAGCTGAAAAACTTTTGCCTGAAACAGTAGCACTTGTTGATGTTTCTGCTAGAAAAGGCATTATCACAAAAGACAATGCTGACAGAAAAAAAGCTAGACTTGCTCTTTCATTGGAAAAAGCTAAAAAAGCAGAATAATATAATTAAAATACAAATGGTTTTCCATTTGTTTTTTTATGCTTTTTTTATTTTTGACCATAAAAAATAATTTTTGCTTGAACATTTCTTAAACTTATTAGTTTTAAATTGAATTGTTTGTTTCTGAGATTGTTTGTTAAATTAAATATGACATAAGTAAAATCTTTAATTTTATATACACAAAAAAACTTTATCAAAACGATAAAGTCTTTTTTTTATAACAAAATGCAAATCACTCCACCCTTGCCTTCGTTGACAATTCTACTAAGAGTTTTTCTCATTTTGTTTTGAGCTTCTTTTGGCATTGAAGTTAGTTTGCTTGACAATCCTTCATTTACAAGTTCATGTAAACTCTTGCCAAACATTTCAGTATTCCAAATACCCTGTGGATTGTTTTCAAATTGGCTCAATAAATATTTCACGAGGTCTTCACTTTGTTGTTCTGTTCCAACAATTGGACTAACTTCGGTGTTTATATCAACCTTCATAATATGAAGTGATGGGGCACTTGCTTTTAGTCTTACTCCAAATTTGCTACCCTGCTTTACGATTTCTGGGTCTTCCAAAGTCATTTCATCAAGACTTGGAATAACAACTCCATATCCCGTTTCATTAACTTCATCAAGAGCAGTTTTTAGTTTGTCATATTGTTTTTTTGCTTGGCTCAAATCTTTTAAGTTAGAGATAAGTTCATATTCATTTTCCATTTGAATACCACATTCATCACTCAAAACTTTGTAGAACAAGTTTGATTTTGGAACAATGTTCAAAACAATATTTCCCTCTCCTAACTCAACAGTGTTTTGTGATAGTGGTTCAAAATTATCACTTTTTTCAAACAAAGTGTTGTTAAATTTAAAATTACCAATCTTATCAAGTCCATTTGTGTTGTTTTTGACTTCTGTGATAATTTCAGCTATCAACTTATTTTCAAAAGGCAACGCTTCCATCCATTGTGGCAATTTGATTTGAATTTTGTTGACTGGGAATTCTTCCAAAAGTGAGTTGAAAATTTTTGAAATATCATCATCTTCCATTTCTTTTATATTCATTGGCAAAACTTTTGAACTATACTTTGCCATCAAACTATCAGCTAGTTTCTTTGTTTCTTCGCTTGTTGGATTTGTTGTGTTTAGAATGATGACAAATGGTTTGTTTGCATCTTTAAGCTCTGCTACAACTCTCTCCTCTGCATTTACATAACCAGCTCTTTCAATATCTGTGAAACTGCCATCTGTTGTAACCAAAACTGCAATATTGCTATGCTCTGTTATAACCTTTTTTGTTCCAATTTCTGCCGCTTTATCAAAAGGCATATCCTCACTGCTCCAAGGTGTTTTTACAAATCTTGGCTTTTCATCTTCTTCATATCCAGACGCACCTTTAACAGTATAACCAACACAATCAACCAATCTCAATCTCATTCTTATATCGTCAATTTCAATGGTTACTGCTTCATTTGGCACAAACTTTGGTTCTGTTGTCATAACTGTTTTGCCTTGTGCTGATTGTGGCAACTCGTCAATTGTTCTCTCCTTTGCATAATCATCTTTTATGTTTGGGATAATCAACTTGTTGACAAATGTTGAAATAAAAGTGCTCTTTCCTGTTCTAACTGGGCCAACAACCCCTAAATATACATCACCACCTGACCTTGTGGCAATTTCTTTATAGATGTTACTATTTTCCATATTTCCTCCATGAGTTCTAGTTAAATATATGCAAAATAAATCTAATGTAGAACATCAAAAAACAGTTATGGAGTTTACTTGATTGATAAATATAAAATATACTATTGGATACTTATTTAAATTATAAAAAAACACATTGCTATAAATATGTTTACTACATACTCTAACAATGTGTTACACAATTATTTTTCAAAACTTTCATCCAAATTGACATGATAGTTTACTTTTGAAAAGTCTTTTTTCTTGAATGGTTTTTGTATTACTTGTTTGTAAATATCGTGTTCTAAATCTTCAAAACTGATGAAATCGTCCTTTTTCTTTTCATAAAAATTTTTGATTGAATTTGAACTATTTCTCATTTTTCCTTCAAGTTGTGTTGTTATAATTTTTTTATCGTTTATATCAACATCTGCTCCATACACTTTGAATTCCTTTATCAATTTGTCAACACTTTCATTACCTGTTCTCAATGTAAATTGTCTTAAAACACTTAATACATTTGGAAGAGGACTAGCTTTTGACCAACCAAAATCAAGTTTTTCTTTCAAAGCATTGTCTGTTAGTGCTCTGTATGGATAATCTGTGATTGATGGCAAATCTTGTGATCTGACCATATCTCCAGCATAACTCAAAAATATTTTTCCATATCCATAAATTTTTCTAATGTAGTTGTTTACATCATCAGTTGTGAAACTCATGAATTTTTCAACCCCATCATTAAATGCTTTTCCCTCAAGCATATAGTTTTGATATATTTGATTTGCCACAGGAAGAATTTTTGTGTTTCGTGACAAACTTTGTTTTACACTTTCTTTTGCTTCTGCAAGTTCTTCTTCTGTTATTGGGTTATCAATCAAATCTCTTAAAGCATTAGCCAAAATATAAATACATGACTTAGCATTTTCAGGAGAAGTTAAAATTGAGAAGTTCTTGTAATTTGCATTTCTTGCAGGAATTGATGTGAAATTCGCAGTATAAACCAATGGAAGTTGCAATCGCATATTATTCATCAAAATACCATCAAATCCGTTAAATAGCCAACCTTCAAACAGCGAATAAGCATAGTCTTCTTCAACATCATCTACACCTTTAAAACTCAAATCTATTTTGAAAGATTGGTTCACCAAGTCAACAGCTGAATACATATCCATATCTTTATAGTGAAGTTTTCTAATATTAACTTTGTTCAATGCATTTGATGGAAATCTATTTATAAAATTATTTTCAACCTCTGCTTTAACTTCTTCAAAAGGCAAATTTGTAACAACTGTTACAACCATATTATCTGTTATAAAATAATTGTTTTTAAATCTTTCCAAATCTTTTGTTGTGATTTTTGCAAGTGAAGCTGGAGAGCCAATAATATCTTTTGCTGTTTTCAGCCTTTCTATTGCATGAATTTTATAAAAAGTTTCCTCTTGTTTATCCATTGTCATAAAAAGCTCTTGCAAGATAACTTTTCTCTCTCTATTCCATTCAGTTTCATCAAAAGATTTTTTTGCAAACATATCTGAATTGACTTTTATTATTTTTTTAAAATTTATACTTGGACAATTGAATGTTGATGCGATAAATTCTTGTGATGTGTAAGCATTATATATTGTGCCTGTCTGTTTTAAAAACTTGTATAGTTCTTCTTTTTTTAATGTATCTGTTCCATGAAATAAACAATGCTCCACAGCATGTGCAGTTCCCTCCAAATGTTTTTCATCACAGTTAGCACCACAATTGAAACCAACAACAATATCTGTTGATTCGCTTATATCTTGCTTACAATAAATAAATGTTGCTCCGTTTGGGTACTTTATTATGTGTCTTTCGTCCATATTATACCTCTATACTTATATATTATTATACATTACACAAAAAGTCAATACTCATTTTAATTTACTAACTAAACTTTATATCTTTGAATTGATAAATTCATAGAAATATTTTTTTAATAATATATGCTCAAATACTCTATAAATTTAAACACAAAAAAATTTCAAATAAAAAAACAGCATTTTGTATACTGTTTTTATTTTATATTTCTTAAAATTACAATCGCAAAAATTAAATAAAACAAATTCTTTTATTATTGTTATATTTTAATAAACGAGTTGTTTTAGTAGTTTTTGAACTGCTCTTCCACGATGTGAAACAGAATTCTTTTCTTCTTCAGTTGCCTCACCAAAAGATTTGTTTAGGTCAAAAGAATAAAACAATGGGTCATAACAAAACTCTAGACTTCCAACTTCATTTTCCAAAATTTTTCCGTTTGTTTCTCCAACTGCAAGTAAATATGTTCCATCATAGTTCATCAAAACAAGATTTGTAACAAATTTTGCAGTTCGGTTCTGTTTACCAAGCAACTCAGCTTTTAATTTTTCTCTGTTTGCAAAATCATTATGTTCTTCTGCAAATCTTGCACTATAAACTCCAGGAGCACCATCAAGTGCATCGACACAAAGGCCACTATCATCAGCCAAAACCAAATATTCAAGCTTATTATCTCTCAAAAATTTGTTGACTGCTCTTGCCTTTATCAAAGCATTTTCCTCAAATGTCTTTCCATCTTCTATGATATCTCCGTCAAACCCAACATCTTTCATAGTTAAAAAAGCAATGTCTTTTGTTGCTTCATTTTCAGCAAACATCTTTTTAAACTCTTTAAGTTTGTGTTGATTTGAACTTGCAATTACAATTGTCTTTTGTTTCATTTTTGCTCCTTTTTTATAAAAATTATCAAAAAAATGATGATTTTTTGTGATTTTTTACTGTTTTTTTTAAAATTTTATTCATTTTTTAACTTTGCAGTGATTATTGTGTAACTTGTCGCATTGACAACAACTGTTATATCTTTGTTTTTGCAATAATAGTTTTTTCCTTTTTTTTCAACAAAACAATCATCACTAATAATTTTTGATTTGCAATATTCAACCACATCAATATTTTGCAGTTGCAAGTTCTTTTTGATTCTTTCAACTCCTAAATTTGTTGTGTGAATTTTGTTTTCAAATTGTTTTAAGTTATCTTTATTGTTCAAAATTAAATCCTACTTTTTTTGTTCATTTAAAATTTCATTCAAAAAGTGTCCTGTGTAACTTTCGCTTACTTTGGCAATCTGCTCTGGTGTTCCTGTTGCAACAATTGTTCCACCTCCATCGCCACCTTCTGGTCCCAAATCGATGATATGGTCGGCAACTTTTATTACATCAAGATTATGCTCAATAACAATAACAGTGTTGCCTTCTGCAACAAGTCTTTGCAAAATTTGAACAAGTTTGTCAACATCGTAACTATGAAGTCCTGTTGTTGGCTCATCTAAAATATATACAGTTTTTCCTGTTCCAATTTTTGAGAGTTCTGTTGCAAGTTTTACTCTTTGTGCTTCTCCACCTGAAAGTGTTGTTGAACTTTGACCAATCTTTATATATCCAAGACCAACATCATATAGATTTTGAAGTTTGTTTTTGAGTGAAGGTAAGTTTTCAAAGAATTTTAGTGCTTCTTCAACTGTCATATCCAAAACATCATAAATACTTTTGCCCTTATATTTTACCTCCAAAGTTTCTCTATTGTATCTCTTTCCACCACAAACTTCGCAAGGCACACTTATATCTGGCAAGAAATACATTGCAATTTCTTTTGTTCCATTGCCTTCGCAGGCTTCACATCTGCCACCTTTAACATTAAAACTGAATCTTCCACTCTTATATCCCCTTGCTTTTGAATCTGGAGTGTTTGCAAACAAATCTCTAATATATGTGAATAGACCTGTGTATGTTGCAGGATTGCTTCGTGGAGTTTTGCCAATTGGAGATTGGTCAATGCAAATAACTTTGTCAACATTTTCAATTCCCAAAATATCATCAAACTTGCCCTCAACCATTTTTGCACCATTCAATCTATTTGCAAGTGCTGGATGCAAAATCTCATTTACCAAACTGCTCTTTCCGCTACCACTTACACCAGTAACACAGACAAATTCGCCAAGTGGAAAATCAACATCAATATTTTTTAGGTTGTTTTGCTTTGCACCTTTAACTGTCAAAACATTACCATTGCCTGTTCTTCTGTTTTCAGGAATTTTGATTTGCAATTCCTTTCTCAAATACTTTGCAGTTAAACTTTTTTCACTTTTTAAAATATCATCAAGAGTTCCTTGAGCAACAATTTCTCCGCCTTTTGAACCTGCATAAGGACCAATATCAACAATATAGTCGGCACTTCTTATTGTGTCTTCATCGTGTTCAACAACAATTAGTGTGTTACCCAAATCTCGCAAACTTTTTAAAGTGTTTATAAGCTTTAGATTATCTCTTTGATGAAGTCCAATGCTTGGTTCATCCAAAACATATAGAACCCCCACCAAGCCACTACCAATTTGTGTGGCAAGTCTTATTCTTTGTGCTTCTCCACCAGAAAGTGTTGCAGCACTTCTAGACAATGTCAAATAGTCAAGCCCTACATTTATCAAAAAATCTAATCTTGCATTTATTTCTTTCAAAACAGACTTTGCAATTATTTTTTGTTCATTTGTCAAAACAACATTATTCAAAAATTCTTTTATCTTTGCAATTGACATGTTTGTAACATCAAAAATATTTTTTTCATTGATTTTTACACTCAATGCTTCTCGGTTTAATCTTTTGCCTTCACAAACATTGCAAGGAGAATCCTTCATATATTTTGCAATTTCACTCTTTGTCCACTCACTTGTTGTTGTTTGAAATCTTCGCAAAAGATTTGGTATCACACCTTCAAAACTCTTGATATATGTTCCAACAAAAGTTCCACTTTTGTATTCAATTTCAAGTTCTTCACCATTGTTGCCATACAAAATCATATTTTGAATTTCTTTTGGCAAGTCCATAAAAGGAGTATCCAAACTAAAATTATATTTTTTTGAAAGTGCATTGAAATATGTCTTTGTGAATCCACCAACATCGAGATTCCAGCCTGTTACAACACAAGCACCACCATTCAAGCTCTTTCTTCTATCTCCAATCACAAGTGATTCGTCAATTTCTTTTTTCATTCCAAGCCCAGCACAATTTGGACAAGCACCATAAGGAGTGTTGAAACTGAAAAGTCTTGGAGAAATTTCACTAAATGAAAAGCCACATTCTGGACAAGCAAACTTGTTTGAAAAGAGCTCATCAACTTCATCGTGATTGATAACAACTTTTCCATCGCTAAGTTTGAGTGCTGTTTCAACACTTTCGGTGAGTCTTGAAACATTTTCCTCTTTTAAAATCAATCTGTCTATAACAACACTTATTGTGTGTTTTTTGTTTTTGTCAAGTTCAATTTCTTCATCTAGAGAATAAATCTTTCCATCAACATCAACCCTTGAGTAACCACTCTTTCTAAACTTTTCAAAATCCTTTTGAAATGTCCCCTTTTTTCCTGTTACAAAAGGACTAGAAACAATTATTTTTGTTCCATTTCCATAACTTAGAATTGTGTTCATAATTTGGTCAATACTCTGTTTTTGAATTGGCTTGTTGCAATTTGGACAATATGCTGTGCCTATGTTTGCAAAAAGCAATCTAAAATAATCATAGATTTCCGTAACCGTTCCAACAGTTGACCTTGGATTTTGTGATGTTGTTTTTTGGTCGATGGCTATGCATGGAGAAAGTCCTTCAATTCTTTTTACATTTGGTTTTTCCATTTGTCCCAAAAACTGCCTAGCATAACTAGACAAACTTTCCATAAACTTTCTTTCACCTTCGGCAAAAATTGTGTCAAAAGCCAAAGTGCTCTTTCCACTGCCACTAACTCCACTAAAAACAACAAGTTTGTTTCTTGGAATTGTTACATCGATATTTTTTAGGTTGTTTTCTTGTGCACCAATAACAACCAAATTGTTTTCCATATTTTTCTCCTAAATTATTTTTTGAAATACTGATATTGTATATTGCCAATTTAACATTTTTTAATAAACTATCACTTGCACATCTTTCACAAATTCTACAACTTTTCGCCCTTTCGCATAAGTTCTCTTAATTCTTGAATTTGCTCTCTAAGAAGTATTGCCCTTTCAAAATCGAGTTCCTTTGCTGACTGGTTCATTATTGCAGTAAGTTTTTCAATTTGACTTGGAATGTTTTTTGCATCAATCTTTGTTGTTGAAATCTTTTTTGTTATTTCCAAAGTGTTTACAATTGGTTTTTGAATTGTTTTTGGAGTGATATTATGCTCGACATTATATTGATTTTGAATTTCCCTTCTTCTGTTTGTTTCATCAATGGCAGTTCTCATACTGTCTGTGATTGTGTCTGCATACATAATAACTCTTGCTTCGCTGTTTCTTGCTGCTCTACCAATTGTTTGAATTAGAGATGTTTCACTTCTCAAAAATCCTTCCTTGTCAGCATCAAGAATTGCAACGAGTTTGACTTCAGGAATGTCAAGACCTTCTCTCAAAAGATTGATACCAACAACAACATCAGTGTCGCCCTTTCGCAACGAATTTATGATTTCTATTCTTTCCAAAGTGTCAATTTCACTATGCAAATATTTAACTTTTATTTTGAAATCAGTAAGATAGCTAGTCAAACTTTCACTCATCTTTTTTGTTAGTGTTGTAACCAAAACTCGACCATTAGACTCAATTGTGTTTTTGATTTCTCCAATCAAGTCATCAATTTGACCTTCAATTTTTCTAACTTCAATCTTTGGATCCAATAGTCCTGTTGGTCTTATGATTTGTTCAACAACTTCTCCACCTGCGAGTTCAAGTTCATACTTTGCTGGTGTTGCTGAAACATATATAACTTGTCCAATCTTGTTGTTGAATTCATCAAATTTGAGTGGTCTATTATCAAAAGCACTTTTTAACCTAAAGCCATAATCAACCAGATTGGTCTTTCTGGCTTTGTCGCCATTATACATTGCTCTGACTTGTGGAATTGTTATGTGGCTTTCATCTACAAAAAGCAAAAAATCATCAGGAAAATAGTCAAGCAAACAATATGGGGGCTCCCCTATATTTCTGCCATCAAAATATCTTGAATAGTTTTCAATACCACTGCAATAGCCCATTTCTCTTATCATTTCTATATCGTAGTTTGTTCTTTCTTTTAATCTTTGAGCTTCAATAAGCTTACCCTTCTTTTCAAACTCGGCAACTTCATTTTTCGCATCGTTTTGAATTTGTGCAAGAACTGTTTCCAAATTTTCACTGCCAACTGCATAGTGAGTTGCAGGAAATATCAAAATATGCTCAAGAGTGTTTACTGGACGACCTGTTATAAGTTCAATTTCCTTTATGCTTTCAATCTCATCATCAAAAAATTCAATTCGATAGGCATACTCACTTGTGTAACTTGGAATAATCTCTAGAGTATCTCCCCTAACCCTGAATGTTGCTCTTTTGAGGTCGATATCATTTCTTTCATATTGAATGTTTATCAATTTTTTTATGACAACATTTCTATCTATTTTTTGATTTGGTCTAAGTGAAATTCCAAGTGAGCCATAATTTTCAGGACTACCCAAACCATAAATGCAACTGACTGATGCAACAATGATGACATCTCTTCTTTCCATAAGAGCACAAGTCGCACTATGACGAAGTTTGTCTATTTCATCATTGATTGCCAAATCTTTTTCTATATAGGTATCGCTAGAAACAATATATGCTTCTGGTTGATAGTAGTCATAGTAAGAAACAAAATATTCAACCATATTTTCTGGAAAAAACTCTCTAAACTCATTGCAGAGTTGAGCGGCGAGTGTTTTGTTGTGTGCAAGAATAAGAGCAGGCCTTTGGCACTTTGCAATTACATTTGCCATTGTGAATGTTTTTCCACTACCAGTTACTCCTAACAAAACCTGACTTTTTAGACCGTTGTTTACACCTTCAACAAGTTTTTCAATTGCTTGTGGCTGGTCGCCTGTTGGTGCAAAATTGCTATGCAATACAAACTTACGATTTTCCATATCAAAAATTATATCACAATTTGTGATATTTTAAAACAATTTGAGAATATATGTTCGAAAAAAATAGCTAAACAAAATCTTCAATAATGATAAAATCTTTTGGCTCAATTTCCAAACAATTTGAAATTTTGATACAATTTATTTTTATATAAAACAAACATTGTTGTTTTTGATATTTTTTAAACAAATTTTTTTGCCATAATCTATATAAATAAGCTATTTTTTTCAATATTTTATTTAATTTAACAAAAAAGAACCCTATCTTTTAGATAAAGTTCTTTTAAAATCAATTATTCTTCGTCTTTCTTTTCAACCTTTTCTTTGTCAGCTGGAACATCTCTTGTTCTAACAAAGAATACTATAACTCCTGCAACAAGTGCAATAGAAGCGATGATGAGTGCTGTGCCCCATGCAATTTCGCTAACTGTTTTGTTTGTTGTTGTTGCTTCTACTTCAAATGAATAAGTGATGCTGTCTGTATTGCCTGCTGTGTCCTTTATTGTATATTTTATTGTATATTTTCCAGCAGTTTCAAACTTGTGGCTATATTCATTGTTTGTTTTTGTCATTGATATTTCTTTGCTATCAGGTCCAATCAAAGTAAGTGTCAATTTGCCATTGTTGTTTGCTGAAGCTCCGTTTGTTGAACCGTCAACATCATCAACAACTGTCAAGTTTGCAAGGTCAATTTTGATTGTATCATCAACTTTGTAACTGCCTGGTTTTGTTGTTCCATTGAGTGTTGGAGCTGAAACATCTCCAACTTTGATTGAATATACTTCTGTTGCTGTTTTGTTTGCATTGTCTGTTGCTTTATAAGTAACGGAATAAATGCCATTTTTGTTTGGAGTGAATTCATAATGGTCTGACAATGTTGTAACAGTCAATTCTTCTCCGTTTGGATCTTTTACTGTTATTTCTGTTGATTTTATGCCATTATATTCATCTGTTGCTGTGAACAAAGGTAATGTTACATTTACAACATTTCCATTGCTATCTTTATATTTTGCAGTTTCTGGAATTGAATATTCACCTGTTTCGTTGATAACAATAACTGGTGCCAAAGTATCTTTGACTTCTATTGTTCCACCCAAAACTCTAATTTCGTTTCCAATGCTATCTTTTCCAACATAGTAGTAAACAAAAGTTCCTTCTTCTCTTGGTGTGAATTCAAGTGTTCCTTGATTGAATGAATAGCTTGGGCAATCATCACCAAATTCAACTTGACTATATGCATTGTTTTCAATAACAACTCCATCATCTTTTATGACTGGTGTTGGAAGTTTGTAAGTTTTTCCAAGCTCCATTGTTGATTGAACTTTGTCAACATCAATTGTTGGTGCTTTTGTATCTCTTACATTGAATACAAATGAGTTGATTAAGCTGTTTCCACCCAAATCGGTTGCTGTGATAACAACTTGATATTCTCCTGCAATATTTGTGATAAACTTTCCGCCTCTCACAATATATTTGTTTCCATCAAACAAGAATTTCACATTTGAAACATTGATTTCATTTCCCAATTTGTTGAATACTTTAACTGTAGCAATCAAATTGTTTGTTGTGTCTTCGTTATTTGAATCTTCGTCAGTAAATTCAATGTCTGTAACAAAATTTACTGTTTCATTTTGACCATATACTAGATTTAAATTGTCTGCAATTTCAAATAAATCAGTCAACAATGTTGGTTCTTTTTTGTCATTTACATTGTAAATTTGAACAACCTTGAATTTGTATGAAACATTATTTTCTGTTCTGCCTGTTGAATATTTTGCATCGTCTTCTGCTCTAACAACAATTGTTATATAATTTGTTGCTGGGTTTTCATCAACAACCAAAGAATAAACTCCGTTTGTTTTTTGAAGTTTTGTTAGTTGATTGTTTTCTAGCAATTCTGCAAAATTGGTATCAGCAGTTGCCTTGCCATAGAAGTAGTAAACATCTTTTTTGACATTTGAATCAATTGTTGTTGATGTTGTTGCTCCTTTTTCGTGATCATCTTTGTAATCAACAATTGTAGGTTCAGCAAAGCTGATTTTGTCTTGTGGATAAACTGCAGTTTCTATTGTTGGCAAAACAATATATGGAGCAAGATCATCAATCAAAGTTTCAGTAACAACAATTTTGAATGTTACTTCTCCTCTATTGCCTGCTTTGTCAACTGCTCTAAATCTTATTGTGTAAGTTCCATTTGCTCTAAAATAGATTTTTGCAATTTGATTATTATTTGCTTGAATAACTTTTGGATTGAGTGATGAATCACTTTCGTTAAGAGTTGAATTACCATCCAAATCATAAGTTTTTCCATCTTCATCAATCAAAGTTCTTGTGAGAGTTAAATCCCCAAAATTATAGAAATTGTCTGTTGCATAAATTGCTGGGATTTCAACTTCTACATTTGTTCTAACTTTTGTTGGAATATAGTAACTGATATCTTCTTCTGTCAAAAGTTCAATTGTTTCATTTGAAAGTCCGTTGTTTTGAACTTCATAAGCATTAACTGGTTTTACAACTGGTTTTTCAGTATCAGTAGCATTCAAAATTGTGTATGACTTTTTTACTGATGGTTCAGCATTTTCGAGAGCTGTTTCCAAACTTGTGTAGTTTGAAAGATTCAAATCTTCTAATGTATATATCTTGTATGTTATTGTGTAGTAAGAACCATTTTTTGCTTCGAACATAGGTGTAAATTTGAAACCATCAACATCAACTTTTTGAGTGTTGTTTCCGTTTGTGTAAGAGATTTCAATCAAAGTGTATGTCTTAACAGATTCACCACCCTTGTTTTCGTCAACTGTAACTGGTTTTGGTAATTCTGTTTCATTTCCCAAAACAAGAGATTCTGGCATTGAGCCATTCCAAGTGAATGTTATTTTTTGATTATCAACACTATAATTTTGACTAACCAAAATTGTTTGTGCTTTTGTTACAACAACATTTGTTTCTGTGTTTGTGTATTTGAAATATACAACATAAGAACCAAACACTGTTGTTTGTTCACCGTTAACTGTCTTTTTTGATGGAGTGAATGTGTAGTATTTTTTTCCATCAATAGTTATTGTTCCAAGTGGATTTGTGTAAACATCATCTTGAGTTGTTTCTGTCCATCTTTCACTTGCATTGATATTTTTTTCTGGATCAGCAACTGTTACAACAATGTTTGCATTTGTTGTGCCTTCACCAGCATAATGTCCAGCGAGTTTTTCATCATTGATTGTAACTGTTGGATATGGCAAAACAATAATGCCGTTTTCACCAATTTTGTCTTGCAAAATGAATGGTGAGTTATCTTCAAAGCTCAAAACTGCTTTGTCGCTTGTTATTTTGATTAGATATGTTTCACTTTCTGTTTGAACTGTGTTGTCTGTTGAAGTAGCTGTGTAAACAACTTTGTAATTTCCAGCCAAAGTTGCTGTGAATTCATATTTATTTCCATTTTCTACCAATGATGCAGTTATATCATTGTTTGCTGGGTCAGTAACTTTTACTGAAACTACACTTCCAGTTGTGTTAGATCTGCCCATAGGAATTGAAATGGTATCGCCTACCTTTCCTGTTTTTGGCATTTGATTAAGCACAATTGATGAGCCAACCTTTGCCACTGCACTTGTTGCAAAAACTGATGTTGGTGCAACTAAAAATGTGCTAGCCAAAAGCACGAGCATCAAAACAAATACCATAATTTTGTAAATCTTTTTCATCTTTTTCTCCTTGTCCTTTATAAATAATACCGCTATAAATTCTATAATAATAAAAATAATTTGTCAAACAAATAGCAAACAAATTGCTCAAGTATTGACAAATTTATTTTTTTTAAAAATTGTTAAAATATACCAATGTTGGAAAATTTTTCTAATTTAGCATATAGACAAAATAAAATGAGAAAAAGATGCAAATTGAAATCACTAAATTTGGAATAGAAAATATTAAAAAATTTTTGTTTTTTTGCTTAAAATTCACAAAAATATTGCAAAAAACCATAAAAAATGAGAAAAATACGGTCAAAATCAATAATTTTAACAAAAATGATAAATTGAACATTATAGCAAAAATTGTTGAAACTAAAAATGTCTTTTCGGTCAAATTGCTTGTGTTTTTCTTTTTTGTTTCAAAAAAATGTTTTATTTTTTTGATTATTTTTTTTATA
>CAMOHL010000003.1 GCA_946615295.1 uncultured Clostridia bacterium | reverse complement strand
GCCAAAAGTAAAGTTGTAGTGTGATACTACAACTTTTTTTATCAGATTTAAGATTGCAATAAATTTATATAATATTATATTAAAACTGATTTTGAATAAATATTTATTTGTTAAAATTGTTTTCTAAAAAAATTGTTTAAATAAAAATATTTTGTAATTTTTTGTTGTTATGATATAATAAAAACTATGTTAGAATATTTATCAGTAAAAAATATAGCACTTATAGAAAATGCCGAAATAGAATTCGAAAAAGGTCTAAATGCACTTACTGGCGAAACAGGAGCCGGTAAGTCTATTTTGCTGGATTCAATTGGTTTATTGCTTGGAAATAGATTGGACAAATCTTTAATTAGAAAAGGTGAAGCTGATTGCAAAGTTATTGGAAAATTTACAATAGATAAAGAAGTAGAACAAAAATTTAGACAATTTTGTGAAAAATATGATATTGATTTCTGTGATGAAGTTTTGATATCTAGAAGTTATAAGATTGATGGGAAATCAGAAATTCGACTGAATGGAACAATGATAACATTATCTATGCTTAAAGATTTTGCAACATTTATGGTTAACAGCTATGGCCAACACGAAAGTTTTGAATTGTTTGACACTGCAAAACATTTGTCTATTTTGGATAATTACTCAAAAATAAGTCAATTTGAGCCATACGAAAAATATAAATCAAACTATGAAAAATTGCTTGAGATAAACAAAAAACTAGCAGAATTGGGTGGAGATGCTAGAGAAAGACAAAATAGTATTGATTTGATAAAATTTCAAATTGAAGAAATTGAAAATTTTAATATTAGCCAAGATGAATATGAAACCCTGCTCGACAAAAGAAAGCTCTTGTTGAATTTAGGCAAAATTATATCAAATACAATGACAGCACAAAATCTGCTTGATGAAAATTTAGTTTCAAATATTTTAAAGGCAAAGAGTTTGATTTCGCAAGCAAGTGTATATGATGAAAGTTTAGCTGATTATTCAAATAGATTAGATGCAGTTCAAATTGAAATTGATGATATATTGGATAGTATAAAAAGCTATAACAATAACTCGAATTTTGATGAAGGTGAAGAACAACAAGTTGAAGACAGATTGTCAGCATACAACAAATTGTTTAGAAAATATGGAAACACTGTTGATGATATTTTAAATTTTAAAGATGAAATTTCTAAAAAATTATATTTACTAGAAAATGCAGACAAAGAGTTTGAAACATTATCAACAGAAAAACAAAAAATACTCAGTAACCTATTTGATTATGCAAAACAAATAAGCGATTATAGAAAAAAATATGGAAAGATTTTATGTGAAAACATAACTTCTAATTTAAAAAAATTAAACATAAACAATGCAAGTTTGAATTTCAATTTTGAAAACACAGAATTTGTTGAAAAAAACTTGACTCAAAATGGTATAGATAGAGTAGAACTTATGTTTTCAGCAAATCTAGGAGAAGAACTCAAACCTCTAAACAAAATTGCATCAGGTGGTGAAATTAGCAGATTTATGCTTGCACTCAAAGCAGTTATTGCCGAAAGTGATAATATGCCAACTATGATTTTTGATGAAATTGACACAGGAATTAGTGGAACAACAAGTGAAGCAATAGCAAAGCAAATGGCAATAATATCCAAAAATCATCAAATTATCGTTGTTACACATTCACATCAAATTGCATCTATGGCAGATGAAAACTATTTAATTCAAAAAATTGAAGAAAATGACAGAACAATCACAAAAGTTAAAAAATTGAATAGTGAAGAAAAAATTAACGAAATCGCGAGATTTTTGTCAGGAGAAAATTTGACAGAACTATCAATTCAAAATGCAAAGCATTTAATTGAAGAACAAGATTTGTATAAAAGAAGTTTATAAATAATATAATATCTTTTTATATAATATAAATAAAAAACAGTTTTTTACAAATTTTGACAAGTATAATAAAATCAAATATATATAAACTACTCTCAGGAGTGGTTTTTTTATGTCGAAAAATATAAAGAAAATTTGTTGCATATTTTTTGTTATGATTTTTGCTTTTTTTGGATATGTTGCAATTTCAACTCCATTTTTTTCAATAAAAAACCTTTCTTCAACAGTCAATGGAAATTATAGTTTGCTTGAAGAAATCAACAAAGAAAAACCTTTTGGTAAATTTGTCTATGCAAATTTTGATGATAGTTTAAAAGTTTCAAGTTCAAAAAATAATAAATTGAAAGTTGATTTAAAACTATTCAATTTGATAACTTTAAAGTCATTTTATTTGAATGCTGATGACACAAATGTATATGTCGGTGGAGATATTGTTGGGTTTTCTTTGAATGGCGACGGAGTCGTAATCATAGGATTTGGCAATGTAGAAACAAAAGAGGGTAGTTTTAATACAACAGAAAATAGTGGTCTGAAAAAAGGAGACATAATACTTGAAATTGATGAAACACCAGTAAACTCTGTTGCTGATATTTGCAAAATTGCAAACAAAGAAGAAAACAAAAACAGACAACTCAGTTTAAAATACAGAAGACAAAACAATGAATATATAACAAAGATTTGGTCTAAATTTGATGTAAATAGTGAAATATATAAATTTGGGCTTTGGGTTAAAGATGATATCTCAGGAATTGGGACTTTAACTTATATAAGAGAAGATAGCAATCGCTTTGGTGCATTAGGTCATGCAATTTGTGAGAGTGATACAAAAACTATTTATGATATAAACAAAGGAGAAATGTATAAATGCTCAATTCTTGGTCTAAAAAAGGGAACAAAGGGTAGAGCCGGTGAACTCAAAGGTTTGTTTATTCAAAACAAAAACAACAAACTTGGCGAAGTTGACAAAAATAGTGATTGTGGTGTTTTTGGAAATGTAACAACTGATTTTTCAAATAGAGAAAAGATGCTTGCAGGTGGAAGACTCTATGCAAAACCCGGAAAGGCATTTATAAGAACATCAATAGACAATGGCGAAATGAAAGATTATGAAGTTGAAATTATCAAAACAAATTATCAAAGTTCTAGCAACGAAAAGAGTATGGTTATAAGAGTTACAGACAAAGAATTGCTAAAAAAGACTGGTGGAATAATACAAGGCATGAGTGGAAGTCCAATTATACAAAACAATAGAGTTATTGGTGCTATAACTCATGTGTTTATCAACGATCCGACAAAAGGTTTTGGCATATATTTAGACTGGATGATTAACCAATAATGTAAAATATTTTTATTTTTTACAAAATTAAAAACGACATTATTGTTGTCAAAACTTTATTTTTGTAAAAAAATATACAAATTTTTACAAAAATCCATAGACAAATTTTTTTTATCGTGTTACAATCAAAATATCAGAGGGCTTAATATGATAAAAATGGAATTGATTGCTATATTGTATAGTAAAAAAAACTATGATTTAGGTTATAGAATTCATAATATTTGCAAAGAGTTTAATATCAATCTTGTAACAGCTTTAGATTTTGTTGAACTTGCAGTCAAAACAATTGAACTAAAACCACAATTTATTTTATGCGATTGCGAAACAGTAGAAGTAAATAGTCTAATTTTGAATGCTTTTTTTGAAAGAAATGAATTTAAAGACAAAAAATTGATATTTGTAGGTGGTAATGAGAACCACACAAAATTTTTAACAAACTATGTATCAAATGATTTTTTGCTAACAAATATAGCAAACTTAAAATCTAGTATTGTAGAAATGCAAAGTGATATAAATTTTGATGATATAGCAAAAATAAATAGTAGAGAAAACAATCATTTTGATATTGAAATTTCAAAATTACTAAATGAATTAGGTTTTTCTTTAAAATATTCTGGCTCTGCATATCTAAGATATGGTTTAAGAAATGTGTTAATCAACAATGGAGTTCTATATTCACTATCATCAACCGAATATCCAAAAATTGCAACAATGTTCAAGACGACAGTTGCAAATGTTGAAAGAAATATTCGCAATGCCATTGACAATGCTTGGAAGATTTTTGGCAAAACAAATTGGTCAAAAATATTTTATTCGAAGTTGATCGATTATGGCAAAAAGCCAACCAACAGAGAGTTTATGTATATGTGTGCAGAAATATTGATGCCAAAATTACAACAAAAGATGGCAAATTATTAAATTTGATAATAATAAAGAAATTTATTTAATATAATACCTTATGAATAAAAGTATTTATAGAAATATATATTATATTAAGCAAAATATTCTTTATTTTTTTTCTAGTAATAAAAAAAATCTCATAATCGCCTTATCATCAATTGTTTTAGGGCTATGTTTGGGATTTTTTATTGGTTTTGGAAATTTTAACAGTTATTCATCAATTAATTTTTTTGATAAAATATTTTTAAAATGTCTTTGTGGCGAAAGTTTTTTTTGGTTTTTTGTAAAAGAGTTGTTAAAATTTTCATTTATAATTTTTTTAATACTTGCAATAAACTGTTTCAGTTATTTAAGTTTTTTAAATCATTTATTGTTTTTTTATCTTTCACTAAAACTTGCTGTTGATTTTACAATATTGATTTGTATATCAAATCTTTCTTGCTTGTTATTTTCATTTATATATTTTTTGTTAAACCTACTCATAATTTTAATGTTAAGTTTCATTTTTCTAATATGCAAAACATCAAATAGTAATAATTGTAACTATAAGTTTTCATCATATCCATACAAATCAATTTTGTTTTGTTTTGCAATCATTGTTTTGCTGTGTTTATTGTTATTGTTAAACACTGTTATTTTTTCAAAATTTGTTTGTATAGATTTGTGCTAATATGATAATTTAAAATAAAAATATATCAATTGATTTAATATTATTCAAATTATATGATATAATAAAAATATGAAAAAAAGAGTATTTTTGATTGTTTTAGATGGTTTTGGTGTAGGTGCCAGCGATGATGCCGAAAAATTTGGAGATAGTGGAAGCAATACTTTTGAGAATCTTGACAAAATTGTCTCATTGAACATACCAACACTAACAAAGCTTGGATTAAAGAATATAGACGGATTACATTTTGAAAAAGAATTAAATTGTATTGGCTCCTTTGCAAGATTAAAAGAGTTAAGTGCAGGAAAAGACACAACAACTGGCCACTTTGAAATGATGGGTATTATAACAAAACAGCCAATGCCAACATTTAAAAATGCCTTTCCAAAAGAAATTATTGATAAGCTAGAAATTGCATTTAACACAAAAATTATTGGAAACAAAGTGGCAAGTGGAACAGAAATTATCAATGAACTTGGTGAATTACATCTACAAACAGGATATCCAATTGTTTACACATCAGCAGATAGTGTTTTGCAAATTGCAACACATACTGATATTGTTTCTTTGGATAAATTGTATGAATATTGTCAAAAAGCAAGAGAAATTATGTGTGGGGATTTTGCAGTTGGCAGAGTTATTGCAAGACCATTTGAGGGTGATGTTGGGGATTTTAAGCGAATAAACGAAGGTAGAAAAGATTTTTCCTTGGTTCCAGACAGCAACAACTCAATGCAAAGACTGTATGATAACGGAATATCAATTTATTCAGTTGGTAAAATTAGTGAAATATTTGCTGACAAAGCAATAACAAAGAGATACTTAAATCACAACAACAAAGATTCAATTGAAGCAACCTTAAAACTCCAAGATGAAATTGAAAGTGGCTTTGTTTTCGCAAATTTTGTTGATACTGATATGTTGTATGGGCATAGAAATGATATTATGGGGTATGCAAAATCATTGGAAGAAACTGACAAGTTTTTGGCAGAGTTTATAACAAAGATGAAAGATGATGACATTTTGATTGTTACAGGCGACCATGGAAATGATCCAACAACACCATCAACAGACCATTCAAGAGAATACACACCATTTATTGTTTATGGAAAAAATATAAAGAGCAATATAAATTTAGGAACATTAAATGGATTTAATAATATTGGAGAATTTATTGAAGACTACTTCTTGGATAAAAAATCATATATAGGTGAAATATTATGGAAAAAACAGTTAGACAAATAGTTGAAGAAATTAAGCAGAAAATCAATCAAACTCCTGAAGTTGCGATGATTTTGGGTAGTGGACTATCATATATTGCCGATGAAATGGAAGATAAAATTGAAATACCTTATAATTCTCTTTCAAATATGCCAACAAGTCATATAGAAGGTCATTCAAACAAATTTGTTGTCGGAAAACTAAACGGTAAAACTATTATAGCTATGCTAGGAAGATTTCATTTATACGATGGTTTTTCAGCAAAACAAGTTGCAATGCCAATATATATTTTTAAGGAATTGGGGGTTAAGACACTGATTGTAACAAATGCAAGTGGTGGAGTGGATAGAACATTCAATCCGGGCGATATTATGCTCATAACTGACCAAATAAATCACACAGGGCAAAATGCTTTGATTGGTGGACCTATTATTGATTACGGCACAAAATTTATTGATATGACTGAACCTTATAATCAAAAATATATTGAAACTGTAAAACAAATTGCAAAAGATAACAATATAGATTTGAAAGAAGGAACATATATTCAATATATTGGCCCATTCTATGAAACAAAAGCTGATATAAAAATGGTAACTGTTTTGGGTGCTTCTGCAATTGGAATGAGTACTGCAATAGAAGTTGAAGCCGCAAGACAATGCGATTTGAATGTTTTGGGTTTGAGTATAATAACAAACAAAGCAACAGGGCTTGGAGATAATCAATTGTCTCACAGTGAAGTGTTAGAAAGTAGCAAAAAAGCATCAAACAACATAAAAACAATAGTGTATGAGTTTTTGAAAACCATTTAATTTTAATAATATAGCAAAAAAGTAACATAATTTGACTAACAATTAAGTTTGCATAATACTATGCATAGTATCGCATAGCACTGTGCAAACTTTTTTTTGATAATTTTTTCAAATTAACACAACATATATTTGAGGTTTTAGAGTATGAAAAAAATTATCTTTGGTTTTTTGGCAATTTTATTGTCAATTCTAGCAATTTTAGGGTTGTTTAATTCTGCCAAATTTGTAAAGGCAACTGATGAACTCGACTTTGATGTTCCAGAATTTTGTTTGATTGATGCAAACACTGGAAAAGTTCTAGTTGAAAAGAATAGTGATGAAAAAAGAGAAGTTGCAAGTATGGTCAAGCTTATGACATCACTACTTACAATGGAAAAAATAGAAAACGGGGAATGGTCTCTTGAAACTGAACTTTTGGTGAGCGATTATGCAGCAAGTATGGAAGGTTCACAAGCATTTTTGGATGCTGGCAAAACCTACAAAATTGATGATTTGTTAAAAAGTGTAATCGTTGCATCAGCAAATGATAGTTCAGTTGTTTTGGCTGAGGGATATGCAGGCAGTGAAGCAAAATTTGTTGATATTATGAACAAAAGAGCAAATGAACTTGGAATGACAAACACTTTGTATGGAAATTCAACAGGACTTCCTGCAATAAATCAATATTCAACTGCAAAAGATATTGCTAAACTTTTGAATGTTGTTTCAAAACATTCCTTGTATCACAAGTATAGTCAAATTTGGATGGATAAACTCGTTCATGAAAGTGGCAGAGAAACTGAACTTGTAAACACAAACAGATTGATTAAATATTATCCTGGCTGTGATTGCGGCAAAACAGGCTTTACTGACGAAGCAGGCTATTGTTTGAGTGCATCTGCAAAAAGAAATGATATGCGACTTGTTTCTGTTGTTATGGGTGCAAAAACTGCAAGTGATAGGTTTAGTATTTCATCAAGTTTGCTCAATTATGGATTTAGTAACTTTAAAAACACAAAAGTTGTTGATAAAAGTAGTGAAATAACATCAAATATAAAACTAAAAGGACAGAGAGATTTTGTTAAATGTTTTGCTGAAAATGACTTGTTTGTGTTAGAAAAATCTGGAGAAACAAACCACAATTATCAAATAGAAATGACATTTGAAAACATAAAATCTAATATAGAAAAAGGTCAAATTCTGGGAAAAATATTTGTTGTTGACAACAATAACATTATTGCTGAATCAAATTTGATCGCAGATAAAGAATACAAAATTCCATCAATATTTGAAGTAACAAAATATGTTTTAGATAATTGGTCAATCTAATCTTTTAAAAAAAAAATAGAGTAGTTATGTTTGTCTGTTCGCAATCCTATTTAATTATAAATCATATTAAAAAATAAGAGTTTATAACTAAAAGTTATATACTCTTTTTTATTGCAATTTTTGGCATTATATTGTATAATATAATGAAAATTTTGGAGTTTAGATGATTAGAATTTTAAGACAGGGAATTACAAGCGAAACTATATTTTATCTTGTTGCATTTGTTTTTGCTATTTTGATAAGCATTTCAATTCATGAATTTGCTCATGCTTTTGTTGCAAACAAAAATGGTGATGACACTGCAAAACTTTTGGGCAGATACACAATAAACCCTATTGCGCACTTGGATCTATTTGGAGCTATTTCATTTTTACTCTTTGGATTTGGTTGGGCAAAACCTGTTCCAATCAATCCTTTGAAGTTTAAAAACTACAAAAAAGGAATTTTCCTAACTTCTATTGCAGGCATTGTTGCAAATATATTCTTATCATTTTTTGCATTTGGTGCTTATGTACTAATTTCAATTTTAGGCAGTGGAGTAACAGTTGGATTCTTGGGATTTGTTGTTTCATTCTTATCTATATTTTTTTCACAGCTTGCAATTATAAATTTGGGACTTGCAATCTTCAATCTAATTCCAATCTACCCACTTGATGGATTTAATATAATATACTCATTGTCAAAAAAAGAAAATGGTTTTCTGAAATTTATGGCAAAATATGGAAGCATCATTTTGCTGGTTATATTTTTAACAGGATTTTTTGATGTTGCATTGATGTATTTGGTAAATTTGATAGAAATACCATTTTTAGATTTTTGGATATTCTTTTTGGGGGCATAAATGGCAAAAGTTATTGATGAATTTGAGCAGAAATTGTTTGATAGAACAGAATCAACACAGAGTGATGATGCTGTTTTTGCTATGCCAGAAGAAAGTCCAGAAGTCAAAAAGGCAAGAGCAAATGTTTCAAGAATTTTGAACGACATTATGAAAAGACAACAAGAGGAACTCAATCAAAATAAATTTGATGTTATTGAATTGCAAAATTCAAGTGATATCAATTTGGGAGAAGTTAAAGTTACTGACAAATATTTGAGCAAATTTGATGCTAGCGATTATTACAAAGTTAGACTTTCAAATTTTGAAGGACCACTTGACTTGTTGTTGTTTTTAATAAAAGATAGCAAATTAGAAATTGAAACTGTAAAACTAGCAAGCATTACTGAACAATATTTGGACTATATGAAAGATATAAACAATCTTGATATGGAAAATGCTGCAGAATTTATTGAAGTTGCCGCAACTTTGATAGAAATCAAATCAAAATCACTTATTCCACAAGAACAAGAAAAGGAAAAAGATGAAAATGACCCTGAATGGCTACTTTTGCAAAGATTGAAAGAGTATAAACTATACAAAGATGCAAGCGAAAAGATGAAATCACAAGAAGTAGTTAACAGAATGTATAAGTTACCTGATGAAAAAGTCAATGACTTTAGAAATGTTTTAAAGCAGATGAACATTGAAGGTCTTATTTCTGCATTCACAAATTTAATGACAAAAGCTGCTGTTAGAGAAATTGTGCAAGAAGAAAGAACTATCGAAAAAGATAGATGGACAGTTGAAGAAAAAATATTCGAAATTAAAACAATACTTTCAACTTGCGACAAAATTTATTTTGATGAATTGGTCGGTGATGACTTTTCTAGGGGTGAGATTATAACACTATTTATGGCAATGCTCGAACTTTTAAAGTTGCAAGTGATAAACTTTAGCCAAGAAGAAATGTTTGGCAATATTCAAATAATAAAAGGAGAAAATTTTGATGAACAACTTGGACAAAATTCTTGAAGGACTTCTATTTTTGTCAGGTGATGGACTTGATAGGGGAATTATTATGGAGAAATTGCAAGTAACCCCAAAAGAACTTGACAAAGCAATAGAAATTTTAAAACAAAGATACAATGAAGATTGTGGCATAAATTTTATTACATACAAAGACAAATTGCAACTTTGTGGAAACCCAAAATTTGCAGACGATGTTTCTCAAGTTCTCAACCCTATAAGAGAAAGACAACTCACAAAGGCAACTTTGGAAGTTATGGCAATAATTGCATACAAGCAACCTGTAACAAGACTTGATGTTCAAGAAATTCGAGGAATAAACAGTGATTATGCAATTCAAACACTTTTAAACTACAAGCTCATAGAAGTTATAGGCAGAAAAGATGCTGTTGGAAAACCACTTCTTTTTGGAACAACTGATGAGTTTTTGCGACACTTTGGCATCAATAGTTTAAATGACCTGCCAGATTATGATGAACTTATGAAAACTGTTGAAGAAATTCAACTTGAAAACAATCATCTTTACAATGAATTTGAAATTCCTGATGAAGATGAACAATCTCAAGAAAATTCAGTTGAAGAAAATTCTTTTACAGAAAAAAGCAGTTTAGAGCCACAAAACAATGAAGCAAATAACAAAACAAACAATATTGAACAAAACAACAACGAAAAATCAGCCAAAAAATATGATGGTGATAGAGATATCGAATCGTTGCTCGAGGAAGAATACTATCAAAACAATCAAAATAGTGAACAGATTGAAAACAAAACTGATGGTATAGATTGGAGTTTGATCGAGAATAATCCAGACATAGATTTGGAATAAATTTATATTAAAATTGAATATTTTAAACTCATTGACAAATAATAATTCAATGGGTTTTTTTTATGTCTTTTTGATATTTGTATTTTTGATTATTATTTTGCAATTAACAATAAAAGCAAAAGTTATTTTTAACATAAAAAACAATATTGGAAGATTTCAAGTTTCATTTTTGAAGATAAAAATTTTTGACTATATTTTATCTATAGAATCAGGTTGCATAAAACTCACAAACAAAAAGAAAAAAAACAAGTATATACCTCTTGAATTTGATAGTCAGTCCATTCAAGAATATACTGTTTTTCAAGATGTGTTATTTAGAAAAATATATTTTAAACAACTGGGTTTTTACTTTAATTTTGGAATCGAATCAAGTGCATTTTGTTCAGCTATGACTTGTGGATATGTTGATATCTTTGCAAAGATATTTTATGAAATTTTCAAAACAAAAAAGAGTGAAACAAAGTTTTTGATAAAAGTTTATCCAAATTTTAACAAATCAGTAATAAAAATTGGATTTAAGGCAAAAATATCATTGAGTTTGTTTGATCTATTTTGGACTTTTATAGAAACGAAAACAAAAAACTTTTTTAATAATAGGGAGAAATAAATGCAAAATAGTAATGAAAAAATAGAAAATCTAATGAAAAATGCAATAAGCAAAATCAAAGAGTTTACTGATGTCAATACTGTTGTTGGCAAACCCATAAAAAACGGCGATCTAACAATTATACCAATCACAAAAGTAACTGTTGGTTTTGTTGCTGGTGGTGGAGAATATAGTCAAAACATACCACCAAAAAATGCACAAAAAGAATATCCGTTTGCTGGTGGTTCAACTGCTGGTGTAAGTATTGTTCCAATAGGTTTTTTGATTGGAGATGACAGCAAATTGAAACTCATAACAATAGAAAACAAAAACACTTTTGAAGATTTGATGAAATTGTTTCAAGATGTTACAAAAAATATGAAAAAGGAGTAGTTATGAATAGAAAGTTAAATTTTATTCTAGTTTTATTGATTTTGGCTGTGTCTATAACAACAAGTATGTTTTGTGAAAAACCAGAAAATACAAATATTTTGGCATATTCAACAGCAGCAAAAGGAGCAGTTGTGATTGAAGCAAATTCAGGCAGAGTATTGTTTGAAAAAGACAAGGACAAAAAACTTGCAATGGCAAGCACAACAAAGATTATGACAGCACTTGTTGCAATAGAAAATACTGACGATTTGGACGAGATTTTTTCAACTGACAACAGAGCAGTCGGCATTGAAGGAACTAGCATTTATCTAAAAAAAGATGAACATTTGTCAATGAGAAATTTATTGCTTGGATTGATGCTTGCAAGTGGAAATGATGCATCTCTTGCAATTGCATATAGAGTTGGAAATGGTAGTTTGGAAAACTTTGTTGATATGATGAACAAAAAAGTTCAAGAACTTGGACTACATAACACACATTTTGACAACCCTCATGGACTTGATAGTCAAACTCACTACACAACAGCATACGATTTGGCTATAATAACAGCAAAAGCTATGCAAAATGAAGATTTTAGAGAAATTGTTAAAACAAAATTTGCTCAAATACCGGGTAGCAGTGCCAATCAACCAAGATTTTTGAGAAATAAGCATAAACTTTTGCATTCAAATATGGATGGCTGTGAAGGAGTAAAAACTGGCTTTACTGACAATGCAAGAAGATGTTGTGTAACAAGTTGCAAAAGAAATAATATGAGATTGATTTCAGTCGTTTTGAATTGTCAAGATATGTTTGAAGAAAGCAGGGCAATGCTTGAAAACTGCTTTTCGCAATATAAATATGAAAAAATTTTAGATGCAAATGAATATATTGATAGTATAAATGTTGAAAATGGAACAACTGACAAAGTAAAAACTTACACAAAATCATCATTTTATTATCCACTTAAAGAAAATGAAATTGAAAAAATAAATACCAAAACTATTTTAAAAGATAATTTGACTGCCCCTGTAAAAAACAATGAAGAAGTTGGTGAATTTAAAATTTATTTTGAAAATAACTTGATTTTTACTACAAAAATATATACTATGGAAGATGTAGAAACAAAGGACTATGGTCAAAAGTTGAAAGACATAGTTGATAATTGGTATTAGAGAGATGAGAATAAACAAATACTTGGCAACAGCAGGTGTTGCTAGCAGAAGAAAAGCAGAAGAATTGATAAAATCTGGAAGAATAAAAGTTAATGGTGTTGTTACTACTGAACTTTCAACTGATGTGAAAGTTGATGACATTGTTCTTTTTGATGACAAAAAAATAAAAATTGCTCAACAGTTTGAATATTACTTGTTAAACAAGCCAAAAGGATATATTTCTTCTGCAAAAGATGATAGAAACAGGAAAACTGTTGTTGATTTGATAAACACAAAAACAAGAATTTTTCCAATAGGAAGATTAGATTTTGAAAGTGAAGGATTATTGCTACTCACAAATGATGGTGAGTTGACCTACAAGCTAACTCATCCAAAACACAACATATCAAAAACATATCTTGTAAATATCAATTCAACAATTTCAAAAGGTGAAATTGAAAAACTGCAAAATGGTGTGGTTATTGATGAATACAAACTACATGGTTGCAAAATAAACATCTTGGAAAGTGAAAACAACACTACAAAAATGAAAGTAACAATTTTTGAAGGTAGAAACAGAGAAATTAGAAAAATGTTTGAAGTTGTTGGCAAGAAAGTTGTGTTTTTGAAAAGAATAAAAATTGCAGATTTAGAACTAGGAAATTTAAAAAGGGGAGAATATAGAACACTCTCACAAAAAGAAATTGACTATTTGTATAGTTTATAAAAAAATAACAAAAAATAGGGTAAAATCCCTATTTTTTTATATTTTTGTTACTTTTTTTACTTATCTCATTTTTCTAACAAGACCAACAACCTTTCCTAAGATTGTGCAGTTATCAACATAAATTGGTGCCATTGTTGGATTTTCTGGTTGAAGTCTTATTCTGTTTTCTTCTTTATAAAATCTCTTTACTGTTGCACAGTCATCAACAAGTGCTGCAACAATTTCTCCATTGTTTGCATAATTTTGTTTTCTCACAACAATTATATCGTTATTGTATATGCCAGCATTTATCATACTTTCACCGGTTACATTCAGCATAAATAAATCAGAACTGCCAAACAAATCTTCTGGAAAACCAAATTGACTTTCTATGTTTTCTATGGCCAAAATTGGCTCTCCGGCAGTGATTGTTCCAACAAGTGGAATATTTGTTATCTCTGGGCAATATTCATTGTATCGAACAAATTTTGGAGTCTCTTTGACAATTTCCAAAGCTCTTGCTCTGTTTTTTTCACTATGTCTTTTAAGATAGTTTCTTTGTTCCAAAATATCAATATAGTAGTTTATTGTTGAAGTGCTTTTTATACCAATGTGTGATGCCATTTCTCTAACACTTGGCATATATCCGTTTGCTGTGTTGTATTCAACAATAAAATCCATCAAATTTTTTATATTTGTTTCAAGATTTCTCATAAAAAACCTCACAAAACCATTATTTTGATTTTATTATATCATCAAAAAAGAACAATGTCAAACATTTGTTCTAATTTTTTCTCAATTTAACTTTATTAGCTGCATTTCGCCTTATATCATCAGTTATGGCAGCATAATATTTTTTTGTTGTATTTACATCTTTATGTCCCAAAACATCAGCAACAACATAAATATCTCCGGTTTCCTTATATAGATTTGTTCCATAAGTACTTCGCAATTTATGTGGAGTGATATGTTTTAGTGGAGTAACAGTTTTGCTATATTTTTTTACAAGAATTTCAATTGACCTAACTGTTAATCGTTTGTTTCTCAAAGACAAAAACAATGCCTTTTCATCTTTGTCAACATTTTTATTTGACAATCTTTCAACCAAATAGTTTGACAGAGCAGTTTTGACTTCATCACTGAAATACAAAATAACACGATTTCCACCTTTTCGAGTGATGGTAAAAGCATTTTGCTCCATATCAATATCGCTCACATTCAAACCAACAAGTTCGCTTATACGAATTCCTGTTCCCAAAAACAATGTCAAGATGGCCAAATCTCTTTTTTCGTTCAAGTTATGAAATTGTCGTTGATGTTTTGTCAATTTGTCGCCAGATTCAACACTATCAAGCAAATTTGCAACTTCGTCAACTTCCAATCTAATAATTTCTTTTTCGTGAATTTTAGGAGAATTTACTTTTTCTGTAACATTTGAATTTATTTTATTTTTTTTGAAAAAGAACTTAAACATAGCTCTTATGCAAGCAAATTTTCTTGCCTTTGTTTTTTCAGAATTTGAATAGAACTTTCCATCAACAGTTTTGTAACCGTTCAAGTAACTCAAATAGTGTTCTATGTCATAATCTGAAACCATATTCAAATCATCATAAGTAAAACTTTTTACAGGTTTTCCATAAAATTTTGGACATTCAGCACTTAAATATGTAAAAAAAGTGAGCATATCATAACAATATCCAAGTCTTGTCAGTGATGATGTCGAATTTTCTATACCTAGCAAAAAATCATTTGAACATTGTGGCAAATATCTTTGCTTTATTCTTATTTTTTCAATTGTTTTAACATTTCGTTCTGTGAAATAATTATCCATATAAATTATTATATAAAAACCAATTTGTTTGTCAAATAATTTGTTTGACAATGAAATTAAATAATAATAAAATTATTTTAGAGGTAAAACTATGGCTATTTCAAAAAAAAATATTGATTTGTTGTTTGATGTTATGAATTATTATGACAATCAATACAACAATATTGCAGATACTTGCTTTGATGAAACAAAAAGAGTATTGACTGAAATTTGTTCAAATATAGATACCGAAAATTTGACATTGATTCCAAATTGTTCCTATGCCATAAAAAATAATTATCAAATATTTGAGCCAATCGAGTTTTATTGTGTGCTAAAATCTGATAGAAATATCTTGCAAAAAGAGATAGCACAAAAAAAGCAAAAAAAAGCAAAAAGAACAATAAAAAGCATATATAATCAAATTTTGGCAACATCAAATCAAACAGAAAAAACTGCAATTGATATTGCAAAAAAAATAGCCGAGCAATTTCAAGAATACATCACAGAAGATGATACTGTGCAAAGTAGAAATAATGTGGTGTATGTAAAATATAAGATAAACGAAGAAGAAAACATTTCCGTCATTATTCATGTTGGATATGATTTTGATAATGATAATTTTGTTGAATTGACAAAACTAGGGTATAAGATAAAGGAAAATCCTACTGAAATTCTAAAAAATATACAACAAAAAAACATCAATACAAATGGCAATTATCTTTTAATATGTAAACTTATAAAAATGCTCGAATTAGAGCTAATACTAACAAATCAATCAAACATTTTAGTCAGTTCAAAAACATTGTTTTTGGAGAATGTTTTGTATAATGTCCCAGACCAATTCTTTATAACCAATGATTTTAGCGAAATGTTAAACAATATTATAAATTATCTAAATCAATGCAATATTGATAATATAAAATTGGCTGATAATTCAACTATAATGTTTAAGCAAAACAACTACTATGCAAACTCTCACTTTAAAAATCTTATCAAAAAATTATCGTTTATATTGATAAATGGCGACCAAATGATTGACCAAGCATTAAATGAAAACAAAAAAACAAACAATAAAACATTCGTTAAAAACGACAATCAAAATAATTAAAAAAATCAGCAAAAATTCAAAATAATTAAAAACTGCTCAAAAACAACACTTTTATTTCGTAAAAGTGTTGTTTTGCGAAATATTTATTTCGGTTTACATTTTCATTTTTGCTAATACTCCACTATTTCCTGACAAAAATACAAACTATATTAAACAAAAAACATCTAAAAAAATAGATGTTTTTTATATGTTATTATCTTTTCATACTTTTTCTTTTATCATAAAATACATATTACTTTTATTTATTGCTTATTTTATTATATCTGTAAGAACGAGAACAAATATTTTTTCTGTTTTATTATTTTTTAAATCATATTACATTGATATTGTTTTTTTGATATTTCAATATAATTTAATCAAAAAGCCACATTTGTTCAACACTTCTTTTATTTGTTTGTAGTTTGGAAGCACTGCTCCAACAATACTCCAAAATTTTTTTGAATGGTTCAACTCTATTAGATGTGATATTTCGTGAATTATAACATAATCTATTATATCTGGACTCAACATCAACAATTTCCAGTTGTAGTATAAATTCTTTTTAGAATCACACATACCCCATTTTGCTTTGCTGTTTATAACTTTGACTGATGTGTATTTTTGCTTCATAAATTTGATAAGTTTTTCAAATCTTGGCATTATTACTGCTTCAAAATTTCTTAAATACCAATTTTGTAGTAAATTTTGCTTCTTTTTTTGTGATTTACACTTCTCAATCAAAAGGGTGTTTTCCGTTAAATATGGAAAATCAACTCCAACTGTTTCCACTACTTTATATCTTTTGCCAAGAAAAAATATTTCATTGTATTGAACAATATTCTTGTTTTTTGAAAGTGTTGATTTCACTTCACTACTTTTTTTATCAATCCATTTTTGTTTTTTTTCAATAAAGCCAATGATATCATAAAGTGGCATTTGCTTTGGTGCATGCACTATCAAATTGCCATTTTCATCTATTGTTATTGCCAAACTCTTTCTGTTTGTTCTAATTATTTCTTTTGGTTCAATCATATTGTGATTATATCACATAATTCTAATATTTACAACAAAAATTATAGTTTGCATAATAGTTTGCATAGTATTATGTTTGACAAAATTTTTGAATTATTATATCATTATAACATAAGGAGTAATACAAATGAAAAAAAGCATTGGTTCAGGCAGAGGTTCTGTGTATAATATCTTGCTAAAAGCTCTTCAATCTGGCGACAAATATGGCTATGAAATATGCAAAGAAATTGAAGAAAAAACAAATGGAAGTTACATATTAAAACAAGCAAGTTTGTATAGTGGTCTAAAAAGACTTGAAGCACAAGGTGATATAACAAGTTATTGGAGAGATAGTGCTTTGGGTGGTCGAAGACACTACTATTCTCTTACAAAAAAAGGGCTAGACAGAATAAATGGCTCAAATTTTGCATGGACTGATGCTAGAGATGATATTGTTGACAGTTTATTTGAAAAATCAGAGATTGAAAAAGAAATTGAAAACATAACAACTCAAATTGAAGATATAAAAACTCGCACAACAACAAGTGAAAATGTTTCTGCGATAATAAATAATTCAAATGATATCCAATATACTGAATCAACAGAAAAAACTGTTAACTCAAAAGACAATTCAATCAACAAAAACGAACAAAATTCTTCAAATTCAAGTGATGATTTGTTTTCTATGTTCACAAATTATAATTTTAACGAAAATCATAACAATAATTTGGAAAATGTTGAAAATATTAATAATTCTGAAAATACTAATATTGAAAATGAAGAAAATATGTCAAAAAACAGCTTTGAAAAAATTGATGAAACTGCTGAAAACAAAGACCAATCTACTCTATTTGACAATGAAAACATCATAAAAGTCAAAGATGTCTTTGATGGCAATGATAATCAAGAAAAAGAGATTGTTGAAAATAAAGACAACTTTGATGCTGAAAATAAAAACGATATAGAAAATATTAAAGAAAACACTCAATTAGATTTGTTCTCTTTTAATTTTGCAAACGAAGACAATCAAAACAAAACAAATATAGAAACAACACAAAATGAAGAAAATTCAATGAGTTTTGATGATATTATGTCTAATTTGCAAACTGTTGAAAATCAAAATAATGACAGTTATCAAAATGAAAATGAAAATGAAAAAATTGAGCAAAATATAAACATTGAACAAATTGTTAATATTGATGAAAGTAAAAATTTTGAAAAATCTATAGAAATTCATCAGGATGATCAAAACAATCGTTTCGAAAATTTGTCAACATCTCAACAAAATAATGAAACTGTCAGTACAAATAATATTGAAGATGAAATGCAAGAAGAATCAAGAATTGAAAAATTGCAAAAAAACAATGAAAATGTTTTGGCTGACTACTTAAAATCACATTTGACAATAAACAAATTTTCAGATAGTTTGCAATATGAATTACCAGAAGATGACTACTCCAACTATTTTGAAAATGTGAGCAAAACAAAAAAAGATAATTCAAATACTAATCAAAATATTTCAACTTTTGAAAATAATCAAAACAATATTGAAAATCATCAAAGTATTTCAAATATACTAAGTGTTAATTCTCAACAAAATAGTATTGAAAACATTGATAATAAAATTGAAAATCAGATT
>CAMOHL010000002.1 GCA_946615295.1 uncultured Clostridia bacterium | reverse complement strand
TGTTTTCAGTCAACTCACTATAACTCTTGTTTATTCCGTTTGTATCTCTCCAAACTCCAGACAAATTGTAGTTATATGAAATATTTGACTTTTCAGCAAATGAGGTTGCTCTAACATCTTCACCATATAATCTAATCGTTGCAAGAGAATAATTGCCATTTCCAACAGCACCAATGCTTGTTGAAAATCCTGCAACTTTTCCTTCAAAGTTGTCGTTATTCAAGTTGTAGCTATTGTCATCAAAATCAAAATCTTTTGCAAAGATGATGTCGCCACTTGAAATGCTGTTTGAAATGTTGCTTATTCCTTCAACAACAAATCCTGAAAGTGAAATATTTCTTCCATTTTGTGTTGTGATGATATTTACATTTGCAATTGAATTTGTTATCTCTGTGCCATTTTCTGCTTCTTGAGAGCTCAAATTTCCTGTTGCAACAAATCCTGCAATTTTTGTTACGGTGTTATCAACCAAGTGATAAATGCTTCCGTCAACAAAGCTGTTTGTTATACTTTCGGTGTTCGCATAACCAGCAAATCCACCAATATATGTTGTGTTGTCGACATTTGCTTGATTGATAATGTTAAATCCATTGATTGCAACAGCCGAAATTCTTGATGTTTCCACATATCCAATTGCTCCACCAACATAAGCATTTTGTTCTATGTCGCCGTTAATTGCAATGTTTGTTTCTTTTTTGGTTGTTACATCTGTTATTGTTGAATTATTACAATATCCAATCAAACCACCAATATAAGCATTTTTGGCATTGATTATTGGAGATAGGTCTTGTTTTGCAGAAATTGTTGCACCTTTCAATTCTCCTTTGAACTTTCCAATAATTCCACCAACATAAACATTTTCACATTTCAAATCGCTATCAAATTCAACTTTTATGTTTACAGCTTCTCTATCAGTTGAATATGAAGTTGAATATGAAATTGTCATATCATTTGCATTTCCTGCAACTCCACCATAGCTAATTGATTTTCTTACATCTTCTTCGTTTGACTCTACATTAAATACAATAGCTTCATTTGATGCAATAAAGCAATTTACAATTTTATTGCTTGTTTCTGCAGTTCCAACAAAACCACCTACATTTGATATATTCAAAATGTCAAATGCGTTTTGATTGCCTTGCAATGTGTTTATATCTATACTTTCAAATTTTGAATTTTGCATATTTCCTGCTATCAATCCAAAATTTTCTGTAACAACTTTGTTGTTCTCTGTTGCATTATTTCGTGTAAACATTTTGATTTGTTCAACACTTGAACTACTAATATTACCTGCAATCAATCCATAATTTTCGATATTGCCACTAATATTTACAATATTTTGTGCCTTAAATTCATCAGTTAGAGTGATTTCGCCATTGTTTGTTTCATTTGTTCCAAACACAAAATTTATATTTTTGATAATACTGTGGTTTAATGATTTAAAGAAACCATAGTTTTTGTAATGCTTATCAGTGTTAAATTTTATGTTGTAAATAGAATAATAACTAGAACTTATTGGTCTTTCGCCACTGATAACAACTCCCTTTCCATCTTCTCTTGTTGCACTTATGAGTGTTATATAAGACATATCTCTTGTGGCTTCCCAAGTTTCGTCCAAATAAATATCTTTTATAAGTCTATATTTATTTCCAGGTCTCATTGATTTGAGTTGTTCTGCTGTTTCAATGTCAATAAATTCAATTGACTCTTTTGGCTTGAGTTGTGGATATATAGGATTTTTGAATATCCAATAATCACTCCAACCACTATATATTCCCAAATCAGTTTGTCTATAAGCTTCGTTAGAATCGCCAAGACTATTTTTTCCGGTTCCCTTGATAACAAAATATGATTCAAAGTTTTTCAAAAACTTTTTTTCACAGTTAGTATCTGTTTCTGTTTTGCTGGATTCACTGTTTAAGTTAACTGTTATTTTCTTTTCACCTTGTTGATAATCATATACATCAACATCTTTGATTTTAAATCCATCCACATTCTCAAATGAGCTTGCAATATGATTTATTGCTCTGCCATTTTCATTTTTGCCATCATTTGTTGAAATTGTTTTGTTGTTATATACAAAGCTTGTGTATAGATTCTTATATCGACTTTCTGCTTTTCTGTAAATGATATTATTTGAACTTACAAGTCCAAAAATTGAACCAACTCTTGGTTTGAATGTAACGAGTTCTTCACTGCCATCTGACAACTTTCTTGTTGCCTCAAAACCTGCCATAATGTCAGCGAACTTTACTGTTCTTGTTGCACTGCCTTCCTTAACCATATATTTTGAACTAACTGTGTAGTTGCTTGGAGAATGGAAAGCATTGATGCCAATCACACCATTGAATGTATCCTTGTTTTCAAGGATTATTTTTTCGTCTGCTATTGTATATTTAATATCTTTTGGCTCATACTTGCCTGCAATGCCACCAACATAGCTGTTTGGTGTTGCAATCTTTTTGCCATCTTCTTCTTTTATTGTTATCTCATCGCCTGCAAACACATTGCCTGTTGTGTAAACTTCTTGCAACAATGCAAATGTTCCAATTTTTGTTGTTGGAATATAAACTACTGTTTTTTCTTCATCAACATCATAAAATGTTCTAGTTACATTGTAAACTGAGTTGAAATCTGTCAAATATCCAACAAGTCCACCAGCATATTTTGCAAAACTGTTTATTACATTTGTCTTTGAATAACTTGTGAGAATAACTCCACCATATTGAATTCCAACAAGTCCACCAATTGCATAAGGATAGTTTGTGCCTTCAAATAGATATTCGCCTGTCTTGTTTGTTAAATCTATATCATAGTCGTCCACATATGCCTGTTCAACTTCTACCTTTGAAAGTCTAATATAGCCACCATGATTTATACCAACAAGTCCACCAGCAGCAAATAATCCATTTAATTTTTGTGAATTGTTGCTAGCCACAACAAATGTAGAATTGTTGATATATGAGTCTTCATTCGTTGTTCCAAACAATCCACCAACAATTTCACCTGAAATATTGACATCTCCGCCAATTGTTAACAAATCCAAATTAGCTCTAAATTCACTGGTTATTTTATCAACTGTATAATTGCCTTCTTCACTATACAAATCGTCAACCATTCCGTTTACTCTTGCAGAATAGATATCAACAATACCTGCAACACCACCTGCATAGCTTGAATTTCCTAATCTTTCATCAAAGCATAATTTGACAGTTAAAGCATTTGAATCCAAATTTGTGTAGCCGTCGATATATCCTAGATAATTTATAAATTGATAGTTATCATATTCTATAGTGTTAGAATTCCCATATTCTCTATAATAGCTATTTGCTGAATATTGATATGAACTTGTAACACTTGCATCTGCTGTTATATTATATAGAGATGTTTTTCCAAATACACCGCCAGCCAAACCACCAACTGCATTTCTTCCAAGAATAATTTTGCTGTTGGAATTGATTTTTACTGATTTTATATCTGTATTAAGAATAACACCTGCCAATATTCCTGTGAAACTGCTTGTTGATTTTGATAATTCTTCAACTTTAATAGTCAAATTGTTAATCTTTGCCGTTGACATATCAAAATTGTTGTAAGAATAATTTCCATCATCTTGTTTTTTTGTTGCTGTTCCAACTTGATTAAATAATCCAAATGATAATGAAGAATTTGATGTATATAGATATGGATTTGTTTGGTTATGAATTTTGCTTTCTGGCAATTTTTCATTGTTTGTAACAACATAGTTACCAACAAGTTTCACACCACTAATAACCATTCCATTTCCGTCTAGATTACCATTGAATACAATATTTCTAATTCTGTTGAGAGCTTCTGTTCCTGCAAAAGCTGACAAATCAATATCATTGATAAGTCTAATGTTTCTGTCAACATATCCTGTGTTGTCTTGTGTGAACCAATCACATTCTTCGTTGAAAACATTGACAAACTGCTCAGCATCTGCAATTTGCAAAGGAACTTTTTTGTTCTTTACTCTACCAAAATGTATAACAGGTTGACCCAAATTTTCTTCAATAGAATATGGCCTTCTAAAGTTGCTAACAGTTTGTCTAAAATTGTTATTATTGTTGATTGAGTTTAGAGTTGGCAACATATATGAGCCATTCAATGACCAAATTGTTGAACTGTCATTGTCTGATGTTATGTCAAATCCAACATAAGATTTTGCTGTGAAAACATTTGGTTGATTTTTTGCATTGCTAGAATCAGCCACAATTTCATCCAAACTATATGCAATTTTTGAAGCTGGTTCCTTGAATATAACATCTTCTTCAAAAATTTCTTCATCATTTGAAATATAATAGCAATATTTGATCACACTTGTTTTTGCATTGTTTAAAACTTTTCCAAGATTATCTGTTCCAACAAATGGAAGATAAGAATTATTGTTTGTGTTGTCGCCTGCATAATAACTTGCAGTGTAAGAAGTTGAAACACTTCCTGCATTTGAATTGTCATATACAAAACCTGCAGTTATTGATTGTGTCTTCATAGGGAATGAAGAATATGCATTTTCTATTTCTCCAGAATTTGTATAAACAAAACCAGCAATATTTCCATTTGACTCAAGCATTGCAAGATTGCTTGCAGATACATCGAGTTTTTCACTTTCAAATCTTTCATCGTCTGTTTTAAGTGCCAAAATTCTTTCGGTATCATTCAAATTTGCATCAAAATCAAATGGAATTATTTGACCAACGGCACCAACATTATACATATTTCCACTATTGTTGATCACAAAACCAGAAACTTTTGTTGATTTTGTTGCATGAGCTGTGTTTGTTAATCCCACAAATTTGACTTCACAATTAGAAATCAAGTTTGTATTTGTGTTTACAAATCCAGACATATTACCTGCCTGAGCAGATTTTAATATTGTGTTTGAGCTGTTGTTTTCAAAAATATTTTTTCCGTATACAGAACTATATGTTATTTTTCCTGAATTACTGTTTGCAAAGCCAGCAATATTGATGATTCCATCATTGTTCACAACACTAGCACTAGACATTGTGTTGAGAGAAATATCTCCATTGAGTTTTACAAAACAATTTGATACAACACCGTTATTGTTTACTGTTATACCTGCAAAATTTATTGTTGAAGCATATACATTGCTGTTTGAATCAACAGTTATTGAACCATATTCAACATTGAGATTTAGCAATATTGTTCCAGCATTTATATTGTTGAATAATGTATAATTTTCTTGTGAATTACCCGTTGTGTTTATACTATTGTCGCCAATATGAATTGTGTACATATTGCCATCAAAACTATTTGCAACCAAATCAAAAGGAGTATATGTTTCAGCATAATTGCTGTATGTATTATCAGCATTCTCAAATTCCGAACCAAAATACAAGTCGTTCATCAAAATATAATCAAGATCTGCTTGCATATTATAGAAGTCATCAACTGAATAAACAGCAACTGGCTCATCAATGCTTGAATCAACAGACACATCCATAGTGAATGTTCTTTCAATTTCAACGCCCTTATCACTATTGCTTGCAAACACAAGTTTGAGTTCTTTACCATTTTCTGTTTCAATAAATTCATAATAGTAGTTAAAGCCTACTTTGAAACTAATATCAGTTGTTGGCTTATTCTTAACCAAAATTCCTAAATCTGTTTGATTTTTGAATTCGTCATCAATCTTTTCAACAGTATTGAAAGCATTGTAGTTTTCAAATTCATCAAGCAAAGTATATTTGTTTTCGCTATTTGCTATTTTTGAATTTGCTGTTTCTCTCAAATTCCAAATTCTATTTGTATTGACATCTGTCCAATAGCTATCGGTTTTGTTTACATAATCAATCAACAAAGATAGTTCATCATCTGTCATATCAGCATTGCCAATACTGTTTGCAATGAGATTTAGAACTTCGGCCTTGTTAACAGTGAAGTTAACTATACCATTTTTTTCTTTTCCTAGAACTAGTCCTGTGAATATTTTGTTTACAACAACATAAGTCATTTGTTTGCTGTGATATGTTTCAATATATCCATTCACAAATTTTTCAACATGTGATTGAATGTATAACACATCTCCAAACTTATAACCCGTTGTGTCAAAATTGAATACATATTTTCCGTTTTGATAAATTGGATTTTCAATTTTTTGATTGTTTATAGTCAAATATGGTATTTTTGTTGAAGACAAACCATTTTTTAATTCGACTTCAAAAGTCAAAGTTTCGCCAATGTATGTCAAGTTTTTGTAAATTGCATCAGTGTCAACAGTTTCAGTTTCGTTCAAATTATACACTGCTGCTCTATGTGAGCCACCCTGTTGCTGAATGTTGAGTTCTGGTGCTGGATTTACAGTTATGTCAATTGACTTTGATGTTTGTTTTTCAACAACAAATTGACCATTGCTTTCAATCAATTTGCCATTTGCATCTCTTTTGTATGTTATACCCTTGATTGTAATTTTGAAGTTTTGATTGAATTCAACATTTGAACCAATCAAAGTGTTGATATAGAATCTGCCATCAAAATCAAATTGAGATCCATCTGCTTTGGTTGAATCAAAATTTGAATATGGCAAAAGTATTATTCCATTTTCTATTGTGTTTGTGTTTGGTTTCAATTCAACAAATTCATTACTATTCACCTTTGCAAGTTGAATCAAACTAATATAGTTACCATCGCTATTCATTGAACTTTGTGCTTGAATTTCATCAAAATATGCAAATTCTGGATATATATCAACAACCAAAAGTCCAACTTGACCTGGAGTTAATGTGTGTTTTGGAGTATCATATTCCAAAGTAAATCTGTTACTGTTTTTTCTGCCCGCAGGATAGTTTGTCAAATCTATTTTTAGCAAACTTTGTGGCTTTGCTGATATCTTTATATCTCTACTCAACTTTTCATTACTTTCAGCAATAAAATTGAGTTTTGCATTAAATTCTGTGTTAAATACAAATTGTCTATCGTTGATATCAACATATTTTTCATTAAACCTTATATTGAATTTTGCAACAAGTTTTTCTGTTATTTTATCATAATTTGCTCTAACAACAGTGAATATAAGTTTTGAATTTTCATTTCCTTGTTGTGAGTCATCTGCGAGTTTTACAAAATTGCTTGCGTTTTCCAATTCGAATGCTATATCTTCACTGTTTGAATTGATAACAATTTTGTCGTTTGATTTGTCAGTGTCAATTGCAATTTCAAATGTTACATCATCAAGAAGTGTCATATCAATATTTTCAATGCTTGAATTTATTGCTTTCGCTCCACTGTAAACTTTAATTGACAATTCTCGAACAATGTTCAACTTTATATATTTTGTATTAATGTTGCCATTCAAATCTGTCCAATTCAAAACATAGTAAACATCAATAGGTAAAGTTGTCTTTCCTACCACTTCACCATTC
The DNA here is from genome assembly GCA_946615295.1 of uncultured Clostridia bacterium. Classification (GTDB taxonomy): domain Bacteria; phylum Bacillota; class Clostridia; order Christensenellales; family UBA1242; genus UBA9845. The sequence continues at coordinate 15,853 of CAMOHL010000002.1, read as the reverse complement.
AAAATCATATTTCCACTCAACAATTCAACATAATCTGCATTGTTGTCTTGACTATTGAATGTGATATAGTCGCTGGTTGATATTTCTTTTTCTATGTTTTCAAAAGTCAAAATTTGATTATCGTTTTTGTTAAATCCTAATTTATATGTGTTAGAATTACCCAAAACTTGATAGCTTTGACTTTCTTCATCAAAATTTATGTTTGTGTTTATTGCAATATTTTCGCCAATTTGAATTTTTACATCATTTGTATCAAACATAATTGATTTTGCTCTATTTATAAATGCAATTTGAACTTGTTTTTGAACATTTCTGTCATTGCCAAGAATAAATGTGAGCGTAACCATTCTTTCGGTTGAAGAATATATATTTGCTCGCTTTGTCAAGATATTTGAAACATTTCCTGTGTTTAGAACATCGTTATTGTTTGCATAAACATATATTGAAGCTCTTGAAACAACATCAGTTGCTATATTAAATAAACTTGAAAGATTGTATGAATTATTGATATCCAAAACAATCAATCCTTCAACTTGTTGAACAAGTGGATTGTTTGAAGTTGCTGAATTTTTAAAGCTAACATTTATTGTTGTAGGTTGCAATCTTCGCATCAAATAGTTGTCATACACAAGTGTTGGATAGCCATTGTTTTCGGTTGAACCAATAAACCAATCAGCCACAACAATTTTGTCATCAACAATCAAAGTTGTTCCGTTGTTTGTTATAAGCCAGTTTTCAAATGTATCAATATTTGTTAGATCACTTTCTGCATTGTATGAATTTGTCAATTCAACTTTTGGTGCATCTTGTTCTTTTACAAAATCAATATTGCTATTTGCATAGAAATTTTTTATTGTTGAATTTGTTTCAACATTTCCAATTGCAGAAACAAATTGTTGATTTGTTGAACTTGAAAGTGAATATACATTTTCAATTTCAACATTTGAACCTGTTCCAACAATTCCACCGATATTTGAATCTGTTGAATACAAAACAATGTTTGAATACGATTTTTCTATTTTTGTTCCTGTTGCAAAACCAACAATTCCACCAATATTGTTGTTTGCCACAATTTGATTTTCTTGTTTTAGTCCAACTATATATGAGTAAGATATTGTTGAATTTTTTGTTTCAACATTTTCATCAGTTTCAACTTGATACTCTGTTGAATATCCCACAATTCCACCAACATTGTTGTTTGCTACAATTTTGTCAAACTCTGCTGATGTTATGTCTTGATTTAATTCTACGATAGAATTTGTAATAATTCCTTTGTTTGTTCCAACAACTCCGCCAACATTATTGTTTGCTGTTATGTTTGCTTGAACATAAGAGTTGTTGATTTCTCCGTTATTAACACCAGCAATACCACCAACATTGTTGATGCCTTTTGCCATAATATCAACATTTGAAGCAAAGCCCTTGCCCTGTCTATTTTGGCTGTTGTTATAGCCAATTGTTGCATTGTTTTCGCCAACAATTCCACCAATACAAGAAGTTGTTGCTGATATATTTTCATCAACAATAATCTTTCCGTCAAAATCGAATGTTTGCATCAAATTTTGTGATTGATATTGGTAGTTGTTGTTTGCACCAACAAAGCTGTTTGAGTTGTTTGATCCAACAATTCCAGAAATATTCAAAGAATTCAAAACAATATTTGAATTTGCTACAAATCTAAATTCTCCTGAAACGGTTGAACTTGTTATTGTTCCATAATTTTCATTTATAAGTCCTGCAAAACCAAAATCAATATTATCTGTCAAGTCAATGTGTGCATCTATAAAGTATATATTCACATTTTCAATTGTTCCATAATTTTTGTTTGCAAGTCCTGCAATGTCAATGTTTGAATTGACTGTTGTGTTGCAACTTTCATAAATATTCAAATTTTTTATTGTTGCACTTTCTGTTATATTATCAAATATGTTAGAGTTTTCACTATTTAGGGCTACACCCTGAATTGTATGATTGTTGCCATCAATAACTCCACTAAAAGTATCAATGTGCAATTGTTTTTGTGTTGTTATATCATTTGACAAATAGTAGTGAAGATTTGGTTTTTCAACAATCTTATTCAAATCTTTTTCTGTTCTAATTCTTATTGCTGAACTATCTGTTAGTCCATCTGCAACAATAACTTCAATTTCTTTATATAGTCCATATTGATTCAAACTTGGTTGCATATCTTCACAATAAATTGTTATAGTTGTTCTTCCTGCTGATTGTGGATATATATTTCCATTTTCATCAACTGTTGCGATTTGTTCGTTTGCACTAACAAAATATAATCTATCAAAATCAACATCTTGATTGCCACTAGCTGAATAAACTTCTGTGTTAATCTTTATGCTGTTTGGAGTATAAACAACATTGTCTTGTCCTCCAACATTTTCAAAGTAAGCAACTTTGTTTTCAATATCATCAACATTTGCAACAAAATTTGTTGCTCTTGTTGGATTAACTACCGTGAAAACACACCTTCTCAAAAGAGTTGTTGAATAGTATTTAATTGTTGCTGTAACCTCATAAATATTATACTTTTCAGCATTTGGTGCATTGTATGCTGTGATTGTTGCAGACAAATCGTCTGTGTTCAAATTCAAAGCTGTTGGTGCATTCCATTCGATGCTTAAACTAGATTTTTTTATTGAATTTGGATATATTGTCAAGTCAAGCATATCTTGATAGTTTGCTCTACTTGTATCCTGTGATTGAACAGGGTTCAACATATCTCTCCAATATAATCTTGAAGTTGTCTTGTTAATTTTAACATCAGTGATTTGAGTATATGTGTCAATTGTTATGTATCTTGTTGCAGTTGCAATTTTTACATTGCCACTTTCGTCAGTAAATAGAGATTTGATTTCAATTTTTATTGCCAAATCATAATCTTCATTAGAAAACATCTTTTTTGCAAGAATGTTTCCCATATCATTGACTGCCAAAAAGTTTTTTGCCAAGAATGTTTCACCATCTTGAACAAAAGATTCAACTTCTTTTTTGTCAATATCCAAGAATACAGGTGTCATTTTTTGCTCATAAATTGTTGCATTGGTTGGGTTTGTTGACATATCTAGTTGAATGTTAACACCCAAAGCAAGAGCAAAATCTTTCAATGTGTTGTTTACTCCATCTTCTTTTTCATAGTAAACATTTGCAATATTTCTGTTGATTGTTGGACTGTCCACCTTAAAGAACACTCCACCCATTTCAAATGTGTCATCAACATATTCAATAGGACTGAAAGTTGAAATCATAAACACTTGACTTTCAACCATATTTTCAAGAATCAACTTGCAAGGAATTGTTCCAAGTGATTTTGCAGTAACCCTAACAATTGGCTTGTTGCTGTTTTCTATGATTTCACAATCAATAATATCTTCAATTTGACTGTTGTCTGGATTTAGCAATTTTATACCATAGGCACTTGTGCCATTGTCAATTTGATAATCGATATCAAAAGTATTGCCAAGTTCCAAATAACAAATATTGCTGTCTTTTTCGTCTAATTTAAAGCTGTTTGCTTTGACTGTTGTTGAAGCAATTGATGTTTTGAGAGGGATTGTTTTGTAGAGCAATCCATTTTTTCCAATAGTTCCATTTGCAATAACAAACAAATCAACTGTTTCATTTTCGCCAATTCCTGAAATATAGAATATTTGACCATTTTCTAATACTTCATATTCTCCCAAAATCATGCCATCTTCAAGCAAGCATGTTTGAATTTCTCTGCCATCTCCCCTAACAATCTTTACTTTGTCTTGTTTGTTGGTTGCAAGAACAAATCTTTTGTCTGTTGCATAAGTTTCGCCAATATTTACAACAAATTCCTTTCCAAGAGTGTTGTTGTAGTAGTTGTAAATTATTTGTTGAGATTCAAATTCGCCCTTATTTCCATTTACTTCGATAATAGAAGGCAATTCTATAACTTCAATCAAAACTTTTTTTGTGATTGTTGGCGCTTGACTATAATTTGCAAAACCAATTGTTATTTCCATTTCACAAGAGCCAATATGGCTTGAGTTCATTGAAAATTCAAGATTGTTTTGTTCAACTATTACACAATCAGCATTACCTGTAATTGTATCGCTAACATTATTCAATTTGTAAGAAACTGACAAAACTTCAGTTGTGTTTACATTCAAAGTCATTATTGCTGAACTATAAACACCCTTTGTTGTCAATGTCAACTTGTCATCTTCGAACAACAAATCATCACCATAAAATTGAATTCCATCATCATCTCCCAATTCTAGTGGTGTTATCAAATGTATAGGCAAGTTTGCAATCACAGTTTGATTGTCAACATTAACTGCCTTGACATAAAAATCACTTGTCAATGCTTTTGACAAGGTTATAATTCCAGATTCAGTTACTTCAACACCATCAACATTATCTTGAAGATAATATTTCACTTGATTTTCTGTGGTGTCAATAGGGTCAAAAATAAGTTTGGTTGAATCAATAACAAATTTACTGTTTTCTTGATTAAACATTGCAGGCAAATATGTTGAAGCAAAATTCATTGATGTTACTTCTTTTACACAATTTATTTGCACATATGTAGATTTGTTACCCTCTTCGGTCATTGCATAAAGTTTTGTTGAGCCACCATTTGTCGCCTTCACTTTTACTGTTGCTGTGTTACCTTGAATCACAACCTCTTCAACTTTTACAATTGAGCTAACAGGATATTGAGTGCTTGGTGTGTTTGTCTCATTTATATTACCACCACTTGCATCCTCAAAGCTGAGTTTTATATTGCTTGCACCATTCTCTAGTCCAGAAACACTAAAAACAATTTCTCCGCTATTTGCTTTGCTTTGATTTAATCCATCATTCAAGTATAATGTTAAACCTGCTTCTTCTTTGTCTGAAGTCAGTTTTACATTGTCATATTTGCTTTTGCATCCAAAAAGATAGCCACTAAAAGCAACCATAACAAACATAATAAAAGTTAAAATCTTTTTGTAACCCTTCATAAAAACCTCGTATTCAACCAAATTTTATATATATAATATATAAACCTGTAAAATAATTATAAAATATTCGTCGTAATGTGTCAAATAAATAATAAAATAATTATAATATAATTTAGCATTTTCATAAGCAAAAAAAATATGCAAATTAGTTGAATTTGCAAGACAAAAATGTTATAATTACTTTTATGAAATTAAAACAAGTTTTAGGCAAGTTTAGAAAGGCCTGTGAAGTATATGATTTGATTGAAGATGGAGATAAAATTGCAATTGGCATCTCTGGGGGAAAAGACAGTTTGACACTGCTGACATGTTTTGCATCACTAAAAAAATTTTATCCAAAAAAGTTTGATATCGTTGCAATAAGCATAGACCTATTTAGCGGCAAAACTGACTATTCAAAAATAAAAAGCTATTGCGACAATTTGGGTGTTGAGTTTGTTGTGGTTCCATCAAACATAAATAGAGTTGTTTTTGATATTAGAAAAGAAGAAAATCCATGCAGTTTATGTGCCAATTTGCGAAGAGGTTTTTTGAATAACGAAGCAAAAAAGCTTGGTTGCAACAAAGTCGCTCTTGGTCATCATGCTGATGACCTTATTGAGACATTGTTTATGTCCTTATTTCACGAAAGCAGGTTGAACACTTTCTTGCCAAAAACACAACTCACAAACAGCAACTTGGTTGTTATTAGACCAATGATTTTGATTTTTGAAAAAGAAATTATCGCGGTCAGTAAAGATATGCCTATTCTAAAAAACAAATGCCCTGCTGACAAAAAAACAGAAAGAGAATACATAAAAGAATTGATACAAAGTATCGCTAAAAAGCACCCTGGTGTTGAAAAGAACATCTTGAGTGCGTTATTACACCCCGAAAGAAATTCATTGTTTGACAAGTTAGACAAATACTTGATTGATTAAAATTGATACAAAATATCAATAAAAAAGTGCACAAATTAATGGCACTTTTTTTGTTTGTTTTTTGAATATTTTTGCTTTGTTGCAAGACCACCTCGAATATATTTTTCGTTGAAATTCATATTAAGAATTTGTCTAACTTCTTCATACAAAGAATAATCATATTTTGGCAATCTAACCGTTAAATCATAGTGAATCGTGCTTTTTGCAAGACCAAAATGTTTTGCCGTTTTTCTTACTGTTGAATGATTGCTTATTAAATATATTGCAACATTTTTTGTCCTTTCAAATAAATCTTTCATAAACACACTCCAATTTAATGTATTTATAAAAAGAACAAAAAATGACAAAATGTAACAAAAAATATTATTTTTTTATACACTTATTTCATCAAAACTATATTCATTATACAAATATAAAAGCAAATCGAATTTCTATTATTTTTATAAAAAATAAAAAAGAAGAGACCCCCGTCCCTTCAATTTTTTGTAAAATATTATTTTTTTGATGAGTGCTCATCAATGTAATTTGCGATGTCTCCTACTGTTTGTAGTTTTCTAGCAACTTCGTCTGGAAGAGAAATTCCATATTCATCTTCAAGTGCCATAAGCATTTCAACAACATCAAGGCTATCAGCACCCAAATCATCAACAATTTTTGAATCTGCGGTAACCTTATCAATTGATTTGCCTAGTTGGTCACAAACAAGTTGTCTAACTTTCTCAAAACTCATAAAAGTCCTCCATAAAAACAAATTTATTATATAACTTTTTTGCAATAATGTAAAGTAATTTAACCATATTATTTTATTTCATGAGTATTTTATACAGCACTGGTTTTTATTGTTTTTCTTTATGTTTTTGGCTTACCTCTACATGTGTTTTAAAATTTGATTATTGACAAATTTATTGTTTAATAATATAATATATATTAGATTAATTATTATACTTATATTATAAGGTAATTGGAGAAATTATGGATTTAAGAAAATTTGTTTTAAATGGAGTATTAAATATTAACTTTAAAAACTATCTAAGCAAAAAAAAAGGAATTTTAGGAAGATTTTTTAAACAACAAAAAATTGAAATAGTCATTCCAGAAGGAGTAACTGAGATTTGCGAAGAAGCTTTTGCAAATTGCAATGAAATTGAATCAGTTGTTTTTCCATCAACCTTGAAGAAGCTCCCAAAAAATCTATTTCTAAATTGTAAATCACTACATAATGTTGTTATACCAGAAGGTGTGGTCGAAATTGGAGAATCAGCTTTTGAAAATTGCGACAATCTTGAAAGTGTAGTTCTTCCAAAATCACTCAAAAAAATTGGTGATTATGCATTTTTATTTTCACCTATAAACAATTTGGAAATACCTGAAAATGTAAATATAATAGGTAAATCTGCATTTAGCAATGTAAGTAATTGTGTTGTAAAATCAAAAAACTTGACTCTTGCAAGAAATGCATTTGACCTTGACGGCAAATTTTTTAAATTAAATATTGATTTAAAACTTCTAAGCGCTTTGAATTTTAACAAATCATATAACATTTACATTACAAAAAACGATGAAAATGTCCACATTAGCTATTTTATAAATAACGATCTACTCAAAGATTCACTAATTTTGAATATGACTCAGTATGATCTTCATGACTTTAATAATTATCAACTTGAAGGTATTGTAAAAGAATTAAGATCAAAAAAAATTGTTTTACCTGTAACATTTTTGAAACTGTTGTTGAATAACGACAAGTTTTATGACTTTATGAATAACAGCAGTTTTAAGTCATTCGCCAATGAATTCAAAAATGTTGACATTTACAACTACAGACCACTGAATGTTGATGCAATCTACTTGTTTGCTTATATGACAAATTGTTTTTCAAAAGAAAAACTAAAAAACATTTATGGAACTGAAACAAATATTGCAATTGCTCAAAAATCATCATCAAACTTAGCCAATATGCTAAAGAAAGATATACTTACAGCAGATATAATTTATGAATTAATAAAACACTCTACTCTAGAAGACAAGGCAAGTGATGACTTTATAAATTTCTTTTATGCTAGCGAAGACAACTACTCTAATGCAAGAACTCTTTTGGAACTTATAAAATCTGACGGAGAAAAGTTTATAAATATAATGAGAGATTTTGATACAATAAAAAATCTCAAAATTGGTTGCAAATCATGGAAAAAAGCTATTCAAAAATATATAGAGCTCAATCCATACAAAGGTGTAACAGAAGAAAATATGGAGATTGCGACATTGTTTTTTAAAGCAGGAATGAAACAATCTACATTTGACTATGCCGTAAAACTAAAAGATAAAGTAAAATCTCATAAACCTCAAAAAAGTATTTTAAAAAAAGCATTAGTTGAAGATATTAGCAATATCATAGAAAAAACAAAACAAGAACTCATCAACTCTCAAGATGAGCTCAAAACAGCTTATGATGAAATCTTTAGTTATGAATTATTGGATAAAGATAAGCCTGAAAACTTGATTATTGGACATTATTGCGACTGTTGTTGCACAATTGATTCAGAATTCTATGGCTGCGAAATATCAGAAAATACTTATATAAAAAATGACTATCAAAACTTGGTTGTAAAAGACAAGAATGGACTTATTATTGGAAAGGCATCTATGTTTGTTGATAGAAAATCTGGCTATGTTGTTTTGAATGAATTTGACATTGACAAAAAATACAAACAAGATGAAAAACTCTTGGACCATTCAGCAAGAAATGGCGAATACAAAAGAGATGGTACAAGCAAAGCTGGAAAAATTAGAGATAAAATTTTTAATACTTTTATGAGAGGATTAAAAGCATTTGTCGAAGAATACGACAAAGAAAATCCAACAAAACCAATCAAACAAATAAATGTTGGAATGGGATTTAATAAACTAAAGAGACAGTGCTATGAATTTGAACTTGCAGAAGATGAAAAGTTTATTGAAGCTCCAAATGAATTTAGAGATGCACAATATGAACAATATATACTCTACGAAAGAAACAATGAAAAAGAAATGTGAGAGGTATTGTATGGAAATGAAAGAAAAATACAAAACTTTTGACAAGTTAACTCTTGAATTAAATTTGAGAACAAAGGAATTTGACTTGTTGTGCAAAGATTTTGAAATGATGAAAAATAACCTTGAAAACACTTCTGAAAATGAGCTTGCTGAAATAAAACAAAAACTTTTGGAAAACAACAAACAAATAAGCGATATAAAAGCGAGATTAAAAAAATTTAATGAAAAATAAAAATTGCTATCAAGATTTTTTCTTGATAGCTTTTTTTTGATATTTTTTCATTTATTTTTACTTTGAAGAACTGATATCCAAATAGTTTGAAGGGTCAATCGCCTTGCCGTCCTTCCAAACTTCAAAGTGAACCTCTCCATTTTCTGCTTCTCCGGTTGCAGTGTTACTTGCTTTGCCAATCCTATCCCCCGTCTTTACGGTATCTCCAACTTTTACGCCAACATCTGAATCCAAACTTGCATATTTTGAAACAAGTCCATCTCCATGGTCAATCTCAATAACAGTTCCTTCGAGCAAATTTGTTGCAACTGATTTTACTGTTCCGTCAAAACAAGCAAACACATCACTACCAATAGCAGCATCAAAATCAATACCCTTATGCACTTCCCAAACATTTAACACTTTGTTGTATTGCAATTCGGTTGCACTGTAACCCTTTGCTATTTTTGCATTCAAAACGGGCGCAGAAAAGGAAATTGTTTGCACATTTGTTGGGGTTGTAATCTCATCATCCACCGACAACTTGCTGGTTATGATTATAGCAACTGAAAGCATAAGTATCAAAACTGCAAGCACAATATAATATCCATATCTCTTTAAAATATTTTTAATTTTTATTTTTTTTGAAGTTCCAATTTTTTCGTTTTCCATAACTCCTCCTGAAACAATTATTGCCAAAGAAATTTTGTTTAAACATTATTTTTTAGACAACTCAAATCTTCATGTAACACAATCTACCACATTCTTTTAATAATCAAAGTATGTATAGCTTATTATTTAATACCCATTCAAAATAAGCGGGTAGCCAATATTGATTTCATTTGTTGATATTGCAATTTGAATATTCACTTTTTTGCCATCAACAAAAACAAAATTTGTTAGTGCTCTATCATAACAATAAATTATTTGCATATTGTCAATTGTTTCTTCAAACACTTTTTTCTTTTCAAAATTTGTTTTTAGATTTTTGAGTTGTGAATTTGTGTAATCTTTTATTCTTACACTTTCCCCTAAAAATTCAGTTATGTTATCTTTCAATTTTTTAGCATCACAAATATTACAAGATATTATATAACTATTTCCACATCTTGTTGATGTAGAAAAATTTGAAATGAAATCATGCTTTGCAAAAATATGGTATTCAGCTCTATCAAAGTAACTTTCAAATTTGTCGCTACTCTTTGCCGGATAGAATATCAAACAAATTAGAACAATTGCAAATATGACAAATCTTAACTTAATGTTTTTCATAAAAAAATTATTGCCAAACTTTAAAAAGTTAAGCAATAATTTTCTAAAATTCAAAATTAAGTAATCCGAGTTGGTATAAAATGGACAAAAAATTTTTTTCACAGAACAAGTCGGGTTCAACACTCAAATAGTTTGATATACCCATTTTTTTATAGCCATTTAACATTTGAAACAAATCATCAACATCAATTTCGGCTATAATGTTTTTTATTGTGTTGTCAAAATGTATGCTAACATCAACAAACTCGACCATCTTTTTTCTAAACTCATTCAATATAAATTCAATTTTTGTTTCAGGCAATTTATTGATAGCAAAATTTGTCTTATAGTTGTATTTTTCTAAAAATTGTTCATGCTTTTTGTAGTCAATTTCACTTTTAAATTTGCTTTGATAATATTTAAAGAAGTTTTTTTCCATTGACAAAAGAACTTGCTTAAAAAGATACTTTATTTCAACCAAATTATTAAACTTTTCATTGTTCTTATAAATCCAAAGCAAATTATCAATCATATCCATTTTATCTTTGGAAACAACCAAAATTGCCTTTAAAAACAAGTCAACAATTTGTTTGTTAAGCACAAAACAATCATCGCTTATGTTTTGAATTAGTCTCTCCAAATTGATTATAATTTCTTTTTTTTCACTGTTTTGTTTGTGGTCATATTGTGTGGCAAAAAACAAATTTTCTAGCTTGCTTTGTAACAATTCAAAAGACAATGATGAAATTTCGATTATTCCATTTATAATATTTCTTTTTAAATTTGTTTTTTTGGGCGAAATATAGCATACACCTAGGGGTAAATTAGTATCAAAAACTGAATTTTCATTATCATAATAATATTTTTTAAATACTGAAAAATTACAAATTTTTGTGAGAACCACTATATATGGTATGCAATATTTTTTTGCATATTTCTTTATCTTATCAATATTTTTGTCATTGACTGCAACAATACATGCAATTTTTTCAAAGTCAACAAAGCTATCAATATTTTTCACTTCATAAAAATCACATCTCACATTTTTTTTGAGCTTATCTAAATTTTCGCTTAAATCATACGCAGAATCAACAATTAAAATGTTTTGATACAAAAATTTTTCTTCTAATTTTTCCTTAAATTCAAATTCAACACTTTCACAATTTATGCAAAATTCAATATCATCATTTATATATCTATCAGCCATAAAATAATATTATCACAATTGGATTTGCAAAATATATCTATAATTCTCAAATATTGTCGCATTATGTAAAAAAAGCATCAATCAAATTTTTTAATTTGTTGATGCCTGTTTTTATTTATTCTTTTTTCTTTTCTGCTTTCGCATATTCTTTTTATCAATTCTCTTTTGATGTCTTTTTATTTGTTTATCATCAATTTCATCAATAATCATTTCAGCTGGTCTAACGGCCGCTTCCATATCTTCATCAGAAACAATGTTGCTGTTTTCTATAATTGTTTCTTCGCTTTTGATATTATCTTCCATGTTTATACCAGTCAAGAAATTGACAGGAATCTTGTCGCCCTCTTGAGCTTGAACAACTTCAATTGTTTGTAAGTTGTTTTGAAGTGATTTTCTAAATGTTTCTTTGTCTTCGGTTTGATATATCTCAGCACCTTCTCTTTTCATTCGTTCAAGTCGCTTGTTGCCAATGACAAAGTCATAAACCAAAATCAAAAGACCTTGAAGAAGTGGGAAGTAATATGTTGCGATTCTCCAAGTGAGAACTGGCCAAAATAGTCCATTTCCAGAAAATGCTCCTGCAAACACAATCATAAACACAGCTTCAGCCACACCACTTGCACCTGGAGTTGGAATAAATCCTAGAGATAGGTTGCAAATCAATGCTTGAATGAATGTTGAAAATACTGTGATGTTTAGTGCTTCAAATGCTGAAACTGGAACAAATGCCCTAACAATAAAATAAGGAATGAGATTTGTTATTATTATATCTCCAAAAGATAATATCAGTTGAGCAAGTAGCACCAAAGGATTTTTTATCAATGTTTTGAAAGTTTTTTGATAGTTGACAACAAATCGCATAACCTTTCTAAAACTCTTTCTATAATTTTTGATTATTTTCATCTTTGCAAGAAGTTTAAGCATCCAAATAACCAATTTTGGACCAAATCTCTTGCTGACAGAAAGTAGAATTATAGATGTAAATATAAGTAAATTTATTGCTGTTGCAATCCACGCAGCAGTTGTAACTGTTATCATAAGTGGATCGGTATTTGTTCCAAACTTTACACTCTTGTAAATCAATGCAAAAGTGCAAATCATAACATAGGCAATTTGCCAAGTTATATATTTCATAAGTGGTATTCCTGTTGCAATATCTCCACGAACACCCCTTTTGTTCATATAAAATATTTGGAATGGCTGACCACCTGTTGCAAGTGGAGTTATGTTGTCATAATACTTACCAATTGCACTGGTCTTATAAGACAAAAATGGTCTTGCTTTTTTTGTTGAAGCAAACAATAGAATAAACAATTTTGTTGCATCTAAAACTGTGATAAGTAGCACAAGTCCTATGATGATTGCCATAAAATTCCAATTTATTGTAGGAGTAAGAACTTCGCTTGGGTCTTTGAAAATTTGAACAATCAAAATAACTGCAAGTATGGCAATATTGAGCGAAAATGCCAAAATCCTTAGCAACTTGCTTCTCTTTGCTTTTTTTTGAGCTTTCTTTTCGTCAATTAGTTTTTTTGTTTCTTTTGTGTATGCAAACACTTTGTTATTTTTTATTAAATTCTTTTTTTCAAAAACAGGCAAGTATTTTGCTTGCTTGTTTTTTATAATCTTTTTTTTGATTTTCCTATTGTTCACGACGCTCACCTTTATTATAGTAGCATTATTATCTTGTAAAGTCAATTGGTTTGCAAAAAATCAATGAATTTTTATTCATTTTTTTGTATTTTTTTAAAAAATAAAAAAGCATTGCTTTTTTGCAATGCTTTAATACAAATCGCTATAAGCAGAAACATAATAAACAACTTCTGCATTATCCTTCGCTGTGTTGATTATACTTTTTTCAAATGTGCTATATTCACTAGCATAAATTGTGTCGTAGATATAGTCATAAACTGTTTTGTTTGTTCCAAGCATAATCTTTTTGTTATAGAGATATAGTGCATCTGCTTCTGTGCCTTCCATATTTCTAACTTGTTCAATTGTCAAGTCGTTTTTAACAATTCCTGCATTGAATATGATGTGATATCCTGAGTAGCCATTTTCGTTTTCCAAATCAACATGCAAAACTGCTTCTCCAAGATTTCCACCATCTTCATTTTCAACTGCGAGTCTTCTTGCTTCATCAGCAAATTCCTTGACCATTTTGTCTTCTACTTCAGTATCTGTGTTTACAACATAATACTTACTTGCATTTATCATACCTGTATCTTGACCATATTTGTAGATATATTTGTTGAATGCAACAGCTTTTTCTTCAACTGTTGTGTATTGAGCAAGGTCAGCTTCAATTTCTGCTCTTACTTCTGCAACTGTTTTTGTTTCATCAGTTTCAAAGCCATCTTCATCTCTAACTTTTACAACAGTTTTGTCCAATACTTGTTGATATTTTTCATCATATTCTTCTGCTGTTATTGTGCTACTATCTCTTTGTGATTTAAGCTCTTTTAGTTCTGAAATTTGTTCATCAGAAAGTTTTATCAAAACATGGCTAACTGCAACAAATGCTTTCTTTTCGCCTTTATCATTTGTGCCATAATCTTTGTGATAATAAACTTTGCTGCTATCATTTTGCATAGCTTTTACATAAGCAGTGTAACCATCTGCATTTGTTTCTACTGCATACTTTTCGTAACTGTTTTCTACCAATTCTTTGTAATAGTCAACAATCTTTTTGTTTACATCAGCATCAACCTTTTGCATATATTGATTGTAAACATCTTGGAAATCTTCAATAATCTTGTTTTCTTCATATATAGTGTATATTCTTTCTAGTTCATACAAGAAAACAACTTTTTGAGAATCTGTTAATTGGAGCCCTTTATACAACTCATTAAATTCTTCCTTAGAAACAGTTTTTAAACTATCAACTGTCAAATTTAGTGCCTTGTAGTTATGTTCCAAATTTTTGATATATCTACCAAAAGCTCTCAAACTTATTTCGTCATCACCTGTTTTGTTTTGAACAAAATTAGCAATTGTCATTCTGTCTTCTTGAGCTTCAGCTATTTCATCAACAACCTTTGACCAAGTTTCATTTTCGTAAACAACTTTCTTTTCATATTCACTATATGGATTGAATGCAGGTTTTGCTTCTTCTTCAGTTTCCGCTTCAGTTGATTGTCCGTTTGCCTTTTTTATTGAATCTTCATAATTTTTGATTTGAGAATTTACACTCTCAAAAACATCTGTCCAAATTTCATTATACCAAACATTTTTGTTGTATAATGTTGCAACTTTTGTTCCGTTTTCAACATAGCTAACAGTGCCATCATCTTCAAACTTTAAAGATTCCTTTGCCTTATTCAACACAATTTTTCTGTTGATCAAGTTGTCAATAACTGTTTTCAATGCTTTTTCTGCTGTATATCCATAATATTGAGTATATTGGTAACCATAGCTATTGTATGCAGAAATCAACTCTTGCTTTGAAATTGAAATTTCTCCAAGAGAAGCAACTTCCCTATTTAAATATCTTTCAGTGTTTCTTTGAACCAAACTGCAACCTGTAAATATGAATGATGCAGATAGTCCCAAGCAAATCAATAATTTTCCAAATTTTTTCACTTTTAATCTCCTAAATATCTAATAACTTTTTTATTATATAATATTTATTTGCCAAATGCAAATAATTAGACCTATTTATTTTTTGTAAGCAAAGATTTTTCAAAAATTTCACTCAATATTTCAAGTTTTTTCTTGATAGAAAATTCACTCAAAGCAAAATTCATAACAATTCCAGTATTAGAAAAATAGTTTTTGATATCCATTTGCTTCAAGGTTTCTCTTATATTTTCATCAAGCATTTTAGATTTTTCATAAAATTCTGCTTGACATCTGTTCCTGTCAATAGAAATTCTCTTGACTTCAAATTCCAAAGCACAATTTCTCAGCAAAGCAACATTTGCAAGATTTGTTATTTCCTGTGGAACTTCGCCATATATACCTTCAATTTCTTTCAAAATCTTTTGCTTTTTGTCGCTACTGTTTATCTGTTTTAAATTGTTATAAATTTTAAATCTTTCATCACTTGCTTGAATGTAACTTTCTGGAATAAAGCAGTTTATTGCAACATCAATTTTGATATCTTTGTATTCTTTGACTTTTTGCCCCTTGATTTCACTAACAGCTTCATTCAAAATTTTGCAATACATATCATATCCAACTTTTGCCATATGTCCACTTTGTTCTGGTCCCAAAATGTTTCCACAACCTCGAATTTCCAAATCCT
>CAMOHL010000001.1 GCA_946615295.1 uncultured Clostridia bacterium | reverse complement strand
TTGATTTTCAGTTTCTTTGTCCTTTACAATGCAATTTGAGTTGACTTCAAATCCATTTTCAGCAAAACTTGAACACAGGAGTTCTGTTTGATTAAAACCCCTAGTTTTTAAACTCTTTTTGCTGATGGGAGTTGGAATGACAATATCATCATCAAAGTTTTCTTTGACATAAACATCAAACAAAAATCTACTCAAATATTCTGCCAAATACTTGTTGCCAAAATATTTCAAATCTTTTATTGCCTTTGATATCTCATTCTTATACAAGAACACTGCTCTTGCTCTGTCAAAGCCCCTATCAATATGCTTTTTGCATCTCATACAATATGTTGCCAAACTCTTTATGGGTTCGCCACAATATGCACAAATATTGCCTGTTATGAAAGGAAGTTTTGCAAAGCACTTGTCGCAAACACAATATCTGCTGTTTATGTTTAGTTCATCATCACAAAACAAACATTTTATATCTTTGACAAAGAGAGTGCTAGTCAAAAAGTTTCTAAATTTGCTATTCATCTTTTGAATCCTTTTTATATTTTTCTATCACTTTTTTTTCAAAACAAGAATTCCATCTTCCATTTCAATCAACTCGCTTTCAAAATCTTTGTCGTTTTGAGCAATGGTCAAAAATTCTCGCAAATTTCTAACAATAGTTATTTTTTTGTGTATAACTTTGCTGTCGTCAAAAACCATTCCAAAATATAGCACATCATCACAAAAGATAATTCCATTTTTTACAATCAACTGTTTTAGATATTGATAATATTTTAGATACTGCCCCTTTGGACCATCTAAGAAAATAAAGTTGTATTTTTCATTTTCTATATCAATATTTTTTGCTTGCAAAGATAAAATTCGTTGAGTTTCATTCTCCAAAAAATTCAATATATCATCGTTAACAATTTCTACTCTATCCAAAAGATTGTGCTCTTCAAAAGTTTTCTTTGCTTCATCGCAAAAATTTTGATTTAGTTCCACTGTTGTAAGATGACTTGTTTTGCAGCTTGAAAGCATAATAGTTCCGCTATATCCAACAGCAGTGCCAAGTTCCAAAATTTTTTTTGGGCTATTTTTGCAAATCAAATCACTCAATAGGTCTGCAGTTTTTTCTCTAACCACAGGAATAAATTTTTCTCTGCACTTGTTTGCAAACTCAATCATCTTTTGCTTATCCAAATTGTTTGTCATAGATATATGATATCACAAAACAGAAAAATAACAAAATATATAAGTTGTCATTTTTCTAAACAATACAGTTGTGAGTATTTTTTATTCAACAAAAAACTCTACTTTGCAGTAAAGTTTTTTGTCTATTTTATTCTTTTACTTGTTTTGGGATTATCTATCACCAAATAACTTTGATCAATAAGTCCAAATATTTGATTTGTGTTTACAGTGCCATCTAGCAAAATTGAAATCCAGTTTTTAGACATGTGATAACCCTTAAAAAATCCTTCTTGTTGCAAAATTGCTTCTCTAAACATCAAATCATCAACTTTGACATTCAAGATATCAACCATCTCATCACTTTGAACACCAAGTTTTTTGAATGAAACATTCATAACAATACCATACCATTTTTTGTTTTTGTTGTTTCTAAATATGGCAAAATTTGGATATTTTTCCCACAAATATTCAATTTTGCTATTGTATTTTTTTGAAACATAATCAAAAATTTGATTTCTTAATGAACCAATATGACTCGCCATACATTCTCCTATTTTTTTAAGTATAGCACATTTCAATTTTTCTTGAAAGAAAATCAAATTATTAAAATTGTTTAAATATAAAAGATAAATCATATAATTTAAACATCAAAAAAATGAAGGCATTTAACCTTCATTTTAATATTATTCTTCTAGTTGCAAATCGTTTGCAAATGCAGTGAACAAATCTTCATAGCTTGCATAGCTTGCTCTAGCTTCATAGTGAGCAACAACTTCAAGCTTTGTTGGCTCTGGTATATCACTATCATTTACAATTGCATCTTTGAATTGCAATGCAACATAATCGCCAATTTTTGCCTTTGCATCTGCATTGATAACCAAAGAATAATCTGTTGTCATTCTGTCAATATCAACACCAAGTCCAACAACATATGCTCTATCAATTTCATCAGTTGATGGAATTGTCTTCATTTCATCAATTTTTGTGAGAAGATTTTCAACTTGATTTAGAACACTATTGAGATTAGCTTTATCTGTTTTGTCTTGTTGTAATTGTGCCTTTAAGTCAGCATTGATATTTTCAATACCCAAGTTGAGTTCGTCAGTGTATCCTGCCATCAAGTCATAAATCATATCATTTGTCAAAATTTCACTCTTGCTGTTACCATCACTATCTAGCAATTTTGTTTGAACAAATGTTTTCAAACTGTCAAAATCTTCAATTTGACTATCCATAAAGTCAATTATAATTCCACCTTCTAGTGGCAATTTTGCTTCATAATTTGTGATATCAATGATGCCTTCTAGATATTGCTTTGCAACATTTTTGACATCTTCTGGCAATGATACATTGTCTAGTTTTTGATTTGCAAATGTTTTCAAATAATCTTTTGCAGATGCTATTGTTTGTGCACTAATAATTTTTCCATTTGTCAAGTTATCCAAAATTGCCCCAACTTTGTCTAACATATCTTTTTCAACATAATCATTGTTTTCAAAATCAACATTTTTGTAAACTAGAATTGCTTTTCCAACAATTGTTTGCATCAATTCTTTCACATCGTCTGTTTTTATGCCATCAGCTAATGCTGTGTATGTGATTGATTTATAAACACCTTCTTCAACCTCAAGTTGTGGTATTGCTTCAATTCCAAACTTGATGAGTGGTTCAACAACAACTGGTGTAAGTCTTACAAAAATTGTTGTTTGATACAAATGGTCAACAAGGTCTCTACCAAGTTGTTCTGTAAGTTTTTGTTGAATTGACTCAGTTGTTGCAGTGCCATTGATTAGGTCGAGCATAATGTCTGCATCATTAAAATCTCTTGCAATATCAATCAAACAAGATATATCATTTTTGATATCATCCATTTTGATAACTTTTGATTGGTCAATTTGATTGTCTGCAGTTATTCCAAACAAAGCTCTCAAACTGTCTTTTATCATATTGTCAAGGTCTTGATTGTTTACTGATGGAATTTGAATGAAATATTCATCATTTGTTAAAACATTCTTAACCAAATATGGAACAACTTCATCATACACACTTTCCAAAATTTTGCTTGAAAGTGCTGCCTTTTGCAAATCGTCAGCAATTGTTAAAATTTCGCCAACATCTGTTTTTGATAAATTTTCATAATCATAATTTGAAAGTTTGTTGTAACCCACATAGATAGGTGAAAATGTGTTTATTTCTTGTTCGAGATTGATTTTGTTACCTTCAAAATTTGTTGTTGTCAAAACTTTGACTCCAGCATTTTGAACTGTTTCAAGACCTGTATATTTTAATCCCTTTGCAAAATAGCTGTTTTTGTAAGCATAAATATAATCAAGATACTCGCCAGCATTTTGAGTAACAATACCTGGTTGTGTTGCTCCGTCATACTCTATTGTTGTTGCTTGGTCTAAAGCTATAATTGCATTTGTCAGTCCTGCGACAGGCATAAATGCAAAAATTGCAATCACAAGTCCTGTTCCAATTCCAACCAAAGCACCAAGAAATCCGTGCTTTTTTTGATTGGAAAGTCTTGTTTTTCCTGTTTCTTCTTCATAAACATATTTTTTCTTTTTGAAGAACACTCTGGCAAGAATTGCCCAAATTGGCCAAAGTAGCCATTTGACAACCCAAAACAAAACTTCAAAGAATACCAAATTCAATACACTGATTGCAATTTGTGTGCAAAGTTCAAATATTTTTGGATTGTCTGTCATCATTTGAGCAACATCTTCATTGCTTGATGCCATAAGCATTTGAATATATTGTGGCAATGTGCTTGCAGTTTCGCCATTAACTGACAAATGCAAGAATTCAATATTTATGTTGACCAATGCTTTTGCAATGATTCCACTAAATATCAAACACAAAATACCCCAAACCAAAACCCAAACAAGTCTAAATGTGCTCTTTTTTAATCCTCTGATTGCCCCGAGTAAAAATTGTGCCAAGATAAAAAATAGTGCAACTCCAGAAACGATTAAACTAATTAATTGTGGTGATATTTGCATAATCTTATCCCCCCTTAGTTATATAATACTATATAATATTATATTTTGCAATATAAAAATAAAAATTGTTTAACATCAAAAAATTAAGCAATAATTAAAGTATGAAAACAACTAACAAAATTGCTCTATATTTGCTACTTACAATATCATTGCTATCTTTTTTGTTTTTTTTGGTGCTCGTTACAATTAGAGTAAAAGGATTAGTATTTTTAGATAACGATATTTTGACTACAGTTGCAAACAGTAGAACTAGATTTTTTGATTATGTGTTTGTGATAATTTCATATTTGGGAGAAACAAAAACAATAATTGTTTTGTGTTTGATACTATTACTTCTTCCAAACAGAAAAAAATTTGGAATTCCTGTTACAGTTGCAGTGGTTGTGAGTGGACTGATAAATTATGCAATAAAATATTTGGTTTTGAGAGCTAGGCCTGAAAATTTGTTTTTGCTTGACAATACACTAAACTATCAAATGCCAACAAGTCCATCATTTCCAAGTGGACACTCTCAAACTGCACTTGTGTTTTATTTTTCAAGTTTTTATCTGTTACTAAAAAACAAAAGCTTTTTTGACAGCAAAGCAAAAAGAATAATTTTGTCCATAATTGTGGTTGAATTTTCTCTTTTGATGTGCTTTGCTAGGATATACTTAGGGGTTCATTTTTTGAGTGATGTTTTGGCTGGACTTTGTCTTATGATTGCAATAATGAGTTTGTTTGTTTTGATAAATCAATCATTGCATTTTGATACTGAATATTTATAAATCAAATTTGAAGTTGTACACATAAAAATTTTTAAATCCACATTTGAACATCCCGAAATATTTGGAAATTTTAGATATCCACAAAAAGTTATCCACTTGTACACACAATCATATTTATAAATTTGTATGAATATTTATGAAAATTGAATGAATATTCATAAAAAACGGCATTTTTATTCAAAAGTTATCCACATTTCCACATTTTTACTCCAAGTTATCCACATTTTATTTTTGTAAAAATATATTTTAACATATTTAAAATTGGTTTTTTGATGAGTTTTGTGTGTATAACTCCTAGATTTTGGTGAATTTTTGCTTGGTTTTGGCTAGTTATACACAAATATTCATAAAGTTTGCATAAAATATTGACAAATTTTTTGTGCAAATTTTTTTAAATCAAATTATCATATTTTTGACTTTGTTTGTATTTTATACAAAAAAGCAAGTTTGTTTGCACTTGCTTTTATTGTTCGTTTTGTGGCGGATAGATTGTAACGGATTGTTCTGGAAGCACAAACCCTTCTGGAAGTTCTTGGCTACCTTCAACAACAAGTCCCTTTTGTGGTTGATATGTTTCTTTTCTTATTTCTTGTCTATCAACAAGTTCACCATCTTTCCAATATTCTTTGTATGCAACAGACTCATATCCTTCGGCTGGCCACTTTAATCTATAATATTCTCCTTTGTAGATAACTTTGTTTGAATATTCTCCATTTGTGTCAACAATGACCTCATCGCCATCGTGAGGTATTTTCTTAACTTCTTCACTAACTCTTTTTATTGTTACACCTTCCGGAACAGATTTCCCATATATTTCAACAACTGCATCATCACCATCAACATACGATTTGATGTATATATTGTTTTCGCTATTGTTTTTGAAAATCATATCTGCATAACCATCACTAATCATTGCATCTAAGGCATGCTCAACATAGTGAACTGGTATTGTGTGTTTGTGAACTTCAAGTATTTCCAAATCAGCAAGCACACAAGCATTGTATAGAGTTGTGCTCGCTTGACACAATCCCCCACCTATTCCGTTTGCATATTTGCCATTCAAAATTATGATTGCATCCTTGTAGCCACCAGTTGCATCTTGTGGAGATGTCAGTTTGTTGAAACTGACAATTTCATTTGGTTTAACAACTGTCCCATTTATTTTGTCTAGAGCAACTTTAACATTATTTCTTCTGCCAGCTTGACTACCTTTTATGCTGGTAGAAAATTTTGATTGAAGTGAGAGTTTATCGTCAAAAAAACTTGTGTCTATTTTTGGTTGCACATCAATAGTTTGCACATATATTGTGATTGCTCGCTTTCTCAAAAAATCAGATTTCAAATCATTGATAAGTTTTTCTCTATCAACTTTTATTCCAGTTTTAGATGCAACAACTTCAAACATTTGAGTTTTGTTTGGATTGAAATTTACCGTTGCATCAACAGGCTCAGTTTCAATTTGACTGACAATCTCATCAATCTTTTGGTCAAAGTTCTTAAACACTTTGTTTATGCCAACTCTAAAATCCCCTTTTTTTTGGCTTATGAGCTGAACAGAATCTTTGTCTGTCCATTTGCTTGCCTTAAAGGCACTATTCACAACTTCTTTGACTGCTGAATCAACTTCAAAATCGCTTTTGTCAAACTCCCAAACTTTGTCTTGATAAACAATTTTGATGTCTATATTGTCAATTTGCTCATCCATTTTTTCTTTGACAACTTGACTTGCTTTTTCAACAGTATAACCCTTCACATCATTTCCATTGATAAAAATATCTCTTGTGAATTTTGTTTGTTCATCACGATAGCCAATAATCATTCCAGCAATAGTCATAGAAAAAACTGCAACAAACAGTATTATACTAAAAGCCAAATATTTTGATTTTCCTTTTTTCATATCTCACCTACAAATTTTTTATGCAAATTAGTTTTGTGTAATATAAAAAAATTTATGTGAATTTAAACTTTTTGCAATATAAAAAAACAAAAAAAATTAACAAAATATCAAAAAATATGTTAAAAAAATGCCAAAAATATTGAAAAAAACAAAAAAAATACAGATTTTTATCTGTATTTTTTAATCTATAAGATTTCCGCCATCTTCACCAATGCCTTCTACTTTTGAAAGCTGTTTTGAAATTTTTAAGCTCTTTTTTGAAGCATCTTCAATTGTGCTACTTGCTTCATTCAACTTCTTTTGAGTTTTTTCTAAAAGTTCAACATAGGTTGAAAACTCTTTTTTGAAGACAGAAAGCATATTCCAAATTTCTGCACTTCGCTTTTCAATTGCAAGAGTTTTAAAGCCCATTTGAAGTGAATTTAAGAGTGCTGAAAGTGTTGTTGGTCCACAAATCAAAATGTGATATTCTTGTTGCAATTTTTCAATAAGTGTTGTGTTCTTTATAATCTCGCTATAAAGTCCTTCTGTTGCCAAATACAAAATTGCAAAATCTGTTGTTTTTGGAACTGCGATGTATTTTGTCTTTATTTTTTTTGCTTCGTCCTTCACTCTTGTTTCGAGTGCTTTTTGTGCCTTTTCTATTTGTGTTTGATCGCAAGTGTCATAGGCATCTTGAAGTCGTATGTAATCTTCTATTGGAAATTTTGCATCAACCGGCAAAAGCACATCTTTATCATCTTTGCCCGGTAAATGAATAACATAATCAACTCTATCGTTATTTTCACTGTTTGTGTTGACTTGACTCTCAAACTGATTTGATGCAAGCATTTGTTCAAGCAAATTTCCAAGTTGAACTTCTCCAAAAGTTCCCCTTGTTTTAACATTTGTTATAACTCTTTTCAAATCTCCCACACCAACAGCCAAACTTTGCATTTCTCCAAGCCCTTTTGTTACTGCTTGAAGTTGCTCGCTGACAATGGCAAAACTTTTGTTTAACCTATCTTGAAGTGTTGCATTGAGTTTTTCATCCACAACAACTCGCATTTCATCAAGTTTTTTCTCGTTGTTTTGTTGCAATCTTTCAAGATTGTTGTTGGTTGTTTGAACAAGCTCTTTGAGTTGAAGTTTGATTGCATTTGTTAGTTCTTGAATGTTTTGACTGATTGCTGTCAAATTTTTTTCGTTGGTATTTGTCATATATGTAACAGTTTCAACAATATGGTCGTTGTGAGTTTTCATAAGGGTTATTTGCGAATCGTTTAGTGTTTTGAAAAGTTCTTGTGATCTTGCTGAGTTTTCAACATTCTTTTTTTCCATTTCATCAAACAGATTCTGTTGTTTGGAAATCAAATCAACATTGCTACTTTGTGAAAGTTTTTTGAGAACTATTATGCTGATTGCTGTTGATACGACTCCCAAAATCAAAACTATATAAATCAATAAATTTTCCATATTTTTATTATATCAACAAAATATTAATATTCAAAGAATTTTGAGAGTAAATAGTCAAATTTTTTAGTTGAATTTAAAAACATATTGTTTTTGATTTTGTTGCAACAAAAAAGGCAAAACGGTTGTTTTGCCTAATTTTAGATTTGCATTTCAGTGTGTCTAACTCCAACTCTTGCTCTATCTTCATTTACAAGATGATCCAAAAGTTGTCTAACCTTGTAAGGGTCTTTTACATTTTTTAATATCAATTTGTCGCAACTTGCATCTTTGCAATAAACTGTTATTGTTCCAACTCCAAACATTTTGTCAGTTATTGATTGATAAACTTCCAAATCATCAACTCTATACAAATTGATTTCTTCTGAATGAGAAGTCAAAAAACCATTTATGTTTACAAGTTTTGCAAATTGACCTTGTTTTCTAATAATCATATATCTTGTGAAACTCCAAGGAAGTCCACACCATCTTTTTCTATCACTCCAAAGCACTTCTGCTGTTGAATCATACATATTAGCTTTCATATTTTTCTCCCATTTTATTATATCACAAGAGTTTATATTTGTCTATACTTAATTGTCGAATATCAAAGATGAACATATTATCTTTTTATTTTTTTTGAAAAATATTTTGTAAATTCGACAAAAGGAATAATTGAAAAGCTAGAACATAGCACAATAAGCCATTGATGCAAGTCAAGATTAACAATGCCAAACATTGTTGAAACTTGTGGTATGAAGGCAACCATAACAATAAGCAAAACTGATATTATGAATGACAAATTAAACAATTTGTTTTTGAACAAGTTTTTGTTGAAAATGCTTCCATTGAATTTGAGATTTATTGCATGCAACAGTTGCATTATGTTTATACAGAGAAACGACATTGTGCTTGCAACCACTGGACTATATAATTTTAATCCCAAACAATAAATACCCATAACAATCACAATTTGAATGCCTGCTTGATACAAAATTTTTAACCATATATCAAGACTTATGATGTTTGTGCTGCTATTTCTAGGTGGTCTTTTCATAATATCTTTTTCAGCAGGTTCAAGTCCAAGTGAAATTGCTGGCAGTGTGTCAGTTATAAAGTTTATAAACAACAGCTGTGATGGAAGCAAAAAAGTGTAGTTTGGCAAAAACAAACTCATCAAAAACAATGTGAAAACCTCAACTGCATTTGTTGAAAGCAAAAATTGAATAGTTTTTTGTATGTTTGTATAAATTTTTCTACCTTCTTCAACTGCAACAATAATAGTTGCAAAATTGTCATCACTGATAATCATATCAGCAACATCCTTTGTTACATCAGTTCCTGATATTCCCATACCAATTCCAATGTCAGCAATTTTTAAACTTGGTGCATCATTTACACCATCACCTGTCATTGCAACAATTTTTCCATTTGCTTTGAAGGCATTGACTATTCTAACTTTGTGATATGGAGTAACCCTTGCAAATACAACATACCTATTGATAACTGAAGCAAGTTTTTTGTCATCAATTTTTGATAATTCCTCACCTGTGATAACTTGAGATTTATCTTTTGCAAGTCCAATCTCTTTTGCAATCGCAAATGCCGTGCTTGCATGGTCGCCTGTTATCATAACAGGCTTTAATCCCGCCTCAAAACATTTTTTGATTGCTGAATATGTTTCTTCTCTTGGTGGGTCAAACATTCCAACAAGTCCCAAGAAAATCAAATCGCATTCAAGTTCATTTTCCTTGAAATTATTACTCAATGGCTTATATGCCAAGCACAAAACTCTCAAAGCATTTTCCGTCATTTTGCTACTTGCTTCTTCAATCTCTTTTAACTTTTCTTGGTCTAAATTTTCAACTTTGCCATTACACATAATTTTTGAGCATTTTTTTATCAAAACATCAAATGCCCCTTTTGTGTAACACATCAACCCATCTGTTGTGCTATTGACCGTTGTCATAAGTTTTCTATCACTATCAAATGGAATTTCAAAAATTCTTTTGTTATGTTCTATTATATTTTTAACATTATATTCGTTGTCAATTGCAAATCTTAAAAGAGCTGTTTCAGTTGGGTCGCCCACAAAATTGTTTTCATCAACTTCACTATCATTGCAAAGTGTCATACAATTTATAATCTCTTTGAAATGTAAACTTAAATTTGTGTTTGATGTTGATTTTACAATCATTTTATTATTGTAAAACAAATTTTTAACAACCATTTTATTTTGAGTTAATGTGCCTGTTTTGTCGCTGCATATAACACTACAACTCCCAAGAGTTTCAACTGCATGAAGTCGTTTTATGATTGCATTTCTGTTTGCAAGTTTTTGAACACCTATTGCCATTATTATTGTTATTGATGCAGGCAAACTTTCGGGAATTGCTGCAACAGCAAGGGCCACTGCCGTCAAGAATGCTTCCAAAATTTTTGGCGATGATGGCACTATCATCTCAACTGCAAATATAATAATAGCAATGATTATGACAGATATACTGATTATTTTTCCAATTTTATTCAAACTTTTTTGCAAAGGTGTCAGTTCTTTTTTTCCACCACTTATCATCGTGGCAATTTTACCCATCTCCGTATCACTACCAATGTCGGTTACAACTCCCTTTGCTCTTCCATAGGTTACAACCGAACCAGAGTATGCCATATTTCTTCTTTCAGCAAGGGGTGTGCTATCTTTTAAAACAATATCTGCATTTTTTTCTATCGTTGTACTCTCTCCTGTCAATGCACTTTCGTTGACTTTAAAATTAAAAGTTTCAATCAATCTCACATCAGCAGGCACAATGTTCCCACTCGCAAGTAGCACAACATCTCCCACAACCAAATCTTCTGCCTTTATTGTTTGCACTTTTCCATCTCTTATAACTTTGCAATATGGCAAGGTTTGTTTTTTTAGGGATTCAAGTGCATTATCAGCTTTGTTTTCTTGCACAAACCCAAAAGTAGCATTCAATATGACAATAAAAAGAATGATACCCCCTTCAAACAAATTTTGATATTCCTTGCTAAATATTGAAATGGAAATACTCAAAATTGCACTGATAATCAAAACAATGACCATAATGTCTTTGAATTGAGCCATAAACTTAAAAAACGGCTTTTGTTTTTTTTCGGTTTCCAATCTGTTCTTTTTGCCACTGCTTGTCCGTTTTTGAACAACATGACTACATAGTCCTTCAACTCCACTTTCTAACTCACTTAACACTTGATTCTTGTTTTTTGAATAATACTGCATTTTAACTCCAAAAAAAATATTCTAGAGTATTATATTAAGAAACAATTAAAATAAAAACTAATATTTTTGTTTAATTTGGAGAAAATAAGTTTGTAGAAAAAGATAAAGGAGTTTGTATGAAATTAGAAACTTGTTCAAATTGTGGAAAGGTTATTGGAACAGAAATATCAATATGTAAATCCTGTGGAGCCAATTATTGCAGTAATTGTAGCAAATTGTCAACAAAGACATGCTTGTTTTGTGGTCAACCAAGAGATGATGGGAAAAATTTTAAGTGAAATTTGAAAGATTTGTCGATGATATACATCTTGACAATTCTTTTTTTTATTTCTATAATACTTTTATAATTATTGGAGTATATACAAATGAAAATATGTGTTTTTGCTGATGTTCATGGAAACTATAAACAATTTGAAAAACTTACTCAATCCGATGACTTTTTGTCTGCTGACATAAGACTTTGCTTAGGAGATATGGTTGGACTAGGACCTTATCAAAAAGAAGGTTTGGACCTGCTTTGCAAGTTTGACCACATTATGCTTTTGGGCAATCACGAAGCAAGAATGACAAAATATATTGATGACCTAAATCCCATTTATGTTGAAACTTGCAAGCAGTTTGATATGTATAGAGAACAACTTTTACCATATATGGACTTTATGAAATCATTACCAAAGGAATTTGAAATTGAAGTCGCAGGCAAAAAAATATTGTTTACACACTATGGATGGCACAATGGAAATATGGCAAACAAGTTTAGAGAATTGCAACACAAATCTCTAACTGAACAATTTGGCTTGCAAAATAAACATTATGACTATGTTATCTATGGACATATGCATGCACCAAGTGAAATTGTTGAAAACAAAACAACATTTATTTGCATCGGTTCTCTTGGATTGAAATGCCCTGGAAATTATTTGATGATTGATGATGAAAATGGCAAATTGAATATAGAAAGAAAATATATACATTTTGATAAAGATGATTTTTTGAAGGATTGCGAAAAACTAAACTATCCTGCATGGGATATGCTCAAATGTTTTAGTTTTAGCAACGAATATGACAAAGACACTGGCCATATCCTTTTGACCGGTGGTGCTGGATATATTGGCTCTAATATTGCACAAACTCTCGCAAAAAGAGGTTATAAAGTTATTATTGTTGACAACTTTTCAAATTCTCATAAAGAAATTATAAACAATCTCATCTCACAATATCCAAACAACCTAAAATTATATGAATTTGACCTTTTGGATAAAGAAAAATTGAATGATTTGTTTGAAAAAGAAAACATATATTTTGTTGTTCACATGGCAGCAAAAAAGTATGTTGCTGAAAGTTTTGAAAAAGAGCAAGACTATTATTTGAATAATGTTTTGCTAACAAAAAATTTGCTTGAAATTATGACAAAATATCATACAAAGAGTATTGTGTTCTCTTCTTCAATAACGGTATATGGAAAACCTACAACGGATGTGGTTGATGAAAATCAAATTTGCTCTCCACTATCACCATATGCAAAGCATAAATTGGAGTGCGAAAAACTAATCAAAGAATGGCAAGAACAAAACGATGGATTCGCAACAATTTTGAGATTGTCAAACCCTGTTGGTGCAAATGTTGAATATGGATTGGGAGATTTTCCAAAAACAGACAAATATAAAGGTGTTCTACCATATATTATTGATGAAGCAAAACAAAACAAAAAACTTGTATTCAATGGTGGCGACCACCCAACAAAAGATGGCACAACCATAAGAGATTATATCCATGTTGAAGATGTTGCAAAGGCATTTTTGAATGCTATTGAGTTCCAAGTTAAAAGCACAAATATATATAATATCGGTTCTGGGGAACCAGGCTATTCAGTTTTGGATATATTAAACCTTGTTGAAAAATATCTTGACAAAAAAATTGATTATTCTTTTGGTCCAAAGCGAGATGGTGATGTTAGCATATTTATTTCAAACAACAAAAAAGCAAAACAAGAAATTTCGTTTTCTATAACAAAGAGTTTGGATGATATGGTAAAAAGTCAAGTTGAATTTTCAAAAAAGATACAATAATATGCAAGGAATATACTTCTCTGCTCTTGGTTAAACATAAAGAATAGAAGCAGTTTCAAAAAGAAAGTTAAAAAAAAGCCAGCACGGCTTTTTTTGTTTGTTATTTATATTTTTTGTAAATTGTCTTGTTTTTTAATACATTCAAAACCATATTTTAAACAACACAATTAAAGCATTACTCCAAAACTTTTTTGTTCCAAGATTTTTTTCCACACTTTGGACACTTCATATATCTTGTTCTACCACAGTGCATTGACCACAAAATTTGATTGTATGA
Organism: uncultured Clostridia bacterium; assembly: GCA_946615295.1. GTDB lineage: Bacteria > Bacillota > Clostridia > Christensenellales > UBA1242 > UBA9845. The sequence continues at coordinate 14,216 of CAMOHL010000001.1, read as the reverse complement.
AGGAATATATTTGTTTCCACAATGTTTGCACTTATAAAAGCCAGCATCTTTTTCAATCAAAAGACAAAAATGTATACCAACAGCAAATTGAACAAGTCCAAACACAATCAAAACTATTCTTAACCAATTTGTCATTGTAACAAATGAAGCCACAAATATCAAAACAAAAAAGCATATTGATGTCATATATCCAAGCACATATTCAAGTGTAAGCATAAATTTTGCATTGGTTTCTCTTTCTGCTTTGAGTTTGACAAGGTTATATTCGGCTTGCTGTTTGTATTCTTCGCTGGAAAGTATTTTCCCCGACAAAAGTTCATTTGCAGAAATATCTAGTTCTTTGCAAAGTGGTAAAATTAGCGAAGTGTCAGGAAAACCTTTGCCACACTCCCATTTTGAAATTGTTTTTTCACTAACATTCAACTTTTCGGCAAGTTCTGTTTGAGTTAATTTTTTTTCTTTTCTCATTTCTTTTATAAATTTGCCTGTAATTTTTAAATCCATATTTTCTCCTACGATTTCATTATATCACTGAATTTCAAAAAAATTCTCCCATTATCCGTAGAGTTTAAGTTTTTTTCTATCACTTATACAAATTTTATCATATATTTTTCTAAATAACAAAGTAATAAAATATTCTTAATGGCTTTATATAAAACAAAATATATTTATATAATATACTAAATACATTTTGTTACTGTTGTTTATTTGTGTTAGAATAGATAGGCAAAAAGGAGAAATATCAATGAAGACAATATTAAAATCGTTTACAAAAAAGGATTTTTTATTTTCATTTTTATCACTTATATTGATTGTTTTGCAAGTTTGGCTTGACCTAACTATGCCAGATTACACAGCAAATATAACACAATCTGTTTCTAGTAAAAGTGTTCAAATGAACGATATTTGGTATAATGGTGGAATGATGCTACTTTGTGCATTGGGCAGTTTGGCTTGTTCCATTTTGTGCGGTTTTTTTGTTGCACAAATAGCAAGTTCGTTTTCAAAAAACACAAGAAAAAGTTTGTTTGACAAAATAACTACTTTTTCTTCTGCTGAAATGAACAAGTTTTCAACACCTAGTTTGATTACAAGAACAACAAATGATGTAACTCAAATACATAGATTTATTGCAATGGGGCTTCAAATGCTAATAAAGGCACCAATAATTGCAATTTGGGCGATATGTAAAATTTCTGCAACTTCTTTTGAGTGGACACTAGCAACAACTATTTGCGTTATTATTATTGTTACAGTTGTTAGCATAGTTATAGCAATATGTATCCCAAAATTTACAAAAATGCAAAAATTGACTGACAATCTCAATAATGCTACTCGTGAAAACCTGTTTGGTGTGAGAGTTGTTAGAGCTTTTAATGCAGAAGAATATCAAGAAAACAAGTTTGAAAAAGCAAACAAAGATTTGATGAAAAACAACCTGTTCACAGCAAAAGCAACAGGACTAATCGCACCAGTTTTGACACTGTGTATGAATGGACTAACGCTTGCAATATATTGGATTGGTGCAATTTTGATAAATAATGCTCAACTTGCAGAAAAGGCAACCATAATTGGAAATATGACGGCATTCACTCAATATGCACTTCAAGTTGTTATGGCATTTATGATGCTTATTATGATGTTTATCATATTGCCAAGAGTTATTGTTTCAACAAAGAGAATAAAAGAAGTTTTAACAACCACTCCAACAATTGTTGATGGAAAAGTTGAAAACACACAAACTGGTGGCAAAATCGAATTTAGAAATGTCTCCTTCAAATTTCCAGATGGCGCAAACAATGCACTTGAAAACATAAATTTTGAAATAGAAAGTGGTGAAACTGTTGCCATTGTTGGTTCAACAGGAAGCGGAAAAACAACACTACTAGAATTGCTTTCTAGAGTTTATGATGTTACTGACGGCGAAATATTGATTGATAATGAAAACATCAAAAACTACCCATTGAAAAATTTGCAAGAAAAAATTTCTATGGTGAACCAAAAAGCCGTTTTGTTTATGGGAACAATAAAGTCAAATATTGTTTATGGTCAACACGGTGAAATTGATGAAGAAAAACTAAAACAGTCAATAGACATTGCACAGGCAGATTTTGTTTATGATTTGGAAAATCAGTTTGATGCGAAAGTTGCTCAAGGTGGAACAAACTTTTCGGGTGGACAAAAGCAAAGATTGTCAATTGCTAGAGCTATATATAAAGATGCAGAAATCATAGTTTTTGACGATAGCTTTTCTGCTCTTGATTACAAGACAGACAAGTTGGTTAGGGACAAAATAAAGCAAAATCTATCAAATAAAACAATTATAATTGTTGCACAAAGAATTGGAACAATTATGAATGCAGACAAAATTATTGTTATGGACAATGGTAAGATTGTTGGAATTGGAAAGCATAAAGAACTGCTTGAAAATTGCGAAATATATAAAGAGATTGCTTATTCACAGCTTTCAAAGGAGGAACTATAAATGCCAGGACCAATGGGAAGACCAATGAGAAACAACTTTGGCAAAAAAGAAAAACTTGATGTGTTTGCTCTTAAAAAAATGTTTATGTATTGCAAACCTTATCTTCCATCAATTGTTATAAGCATTTTGTGTGCTGTGATTGGAGCTGTTACAACAATTATTGGACCAGATAAAATTTCAAAACTTATGAATATCATAACCGATGGAATAATTGGCGGAATAGATATGTCGGCTTTTATCTATATGTGCATTGTTTTGATTTGTATTTATGCGGGAGGTGCTTTATTCTCGTATATTCAGCAATTCATTATGGCAAATATAACTCAAAAAGCCTCTAAGTCAATAAGAACTGATATTGACAAAAAAATAAATAAGTTACCACTATCATATTTTGACAAAACCACAAGAGGAGATATTCTTTCGAGAGTTACAGATGATGTCGACCTTATCTCACAAACACTCGGTTCAAGTCTTGCAAATTTGATAAGTTCTTTGGTTTTGTTTGTTGGTGTTATTGTGATGATGTTTATTTCAAACTGGCTACTTGCAATAGTAACAATAGTTTCTTCTATATTGGGTTTTGTTTTGATGAGTGTTATACTCTCAAAATCTCAAAAATATTTTGTCAAAAGACAACAATATGTTGGCGAATTGAATGGCCAAATTGAAGAAGTTTACACAAACTACAAAGTTGTTAAATCATACAATGCAATAAATGACGAAAAAATTTCTTTTGATGAAAAAAACAACAAAATTTCTAATGTTGATTGGAAGTCTAGATTTCTTTCAGGAATGATGCCACCAATTATGAGTTTTGTGGGAAATTTAAGCTATGTGCTAATTTTTGTTGTTGGTGTTGCAATCATAATCAATGGTGGAACTACAGTTACAATAGGAACTCTTATTTCATTTGTCATTTATGCTAGACTATTTTCTCAACCACTATCAACATTTGCACAAAGTATGACAGCTCTTCAACAAGCATCTGCTGCATCAAAAAGAGTTTTTGAAATTTTAGAAGCAAAAGAAATGGAAGACGAAAGTTTAAAAACTGTTAAACTTGAAAACATAAAAGGTGATGTTGAATTTAAAAATGTAAAATTTGGCTATGACAAAGATAAAACTATCATCCACAACTTTTCTGCAAAATTAGATGCAGGACAAAAAGTTGCAATTGTTGGCCCAACGGGTGCTGGAAAAACAACCATTGTCAATTTGCTTATGAGATTTTATGAAGTTGATGATGGCGATATTTTGATTGATGGAAAATCAATAAAAGATATGAAAAGAGAAGATGTTCATTCACTCTTTGATATGATACTTCAAGAAACTTGGATTTTCAACGGAACAATAAGAGAAAACCTTGTATACAACAAGCAAAATGTAACAGATGCTGAACTCGACAAAGTTTGTGAAGCAGTTGGACTAACTCACTTTATTTCAACACTACCAAACGGATATGACACTATTCTTGAAGAAAATTCTGCACTCTCAGAAGGACAAAAACAACAACTGACAATAGCAAGAGCAATGATAAAAAACAGTCCACTTTTGATTCTTGACGAAGCGACTTCAAATGTGGACACAAGAACTGAACTCATAATTCAAAAAGCCATGGACGAACTCACAAAAGGCAGAACTAGTTTTGTGATTGCTCACAGACTTTCAACCATAAAAAATGCTGACATGATTTTGGTTATCAAAGATGGTGATATTATAGAAAGTGGAACTCACAGTTCACTTTTGGCTCAAAATGGCTTTTATGCAGAATTATACAACAGTCAGTTTAACAATATTTAATTTTATGGCTTGGCAAAAACCAAGCCTTTTTTATACTTGCACACAACAAATCAAAAACTGTTGATTTAGCAATAAACAATCAAATCAGCAATTATATAAAAAACTAGCAACAAAAATTGCTAGCATAAAAAATAAAAATTTGGTGCTCCCAAGAGGATTCGAACCCCTAAACCGAGTTCCGAAGACTCGTGTGATATCCATTTCACTATGGAAGCAAAATTGTTTGAAAAACATAAACATAGTTTATCAACAACAAAATTATATGACTAGATATTTTTTTTGTCAATTGTTTGTTTGTCTAAAAGAGTTGTAACAAAAAATTTGCCATCTTGTTTTGTTTGATACAAACCACCTATCAAATCAAAATATTCGTCAAAGTGAGATTCTCTTATTGGATACTTTTTTTCTTTAAAACAAAGCACCAAACAAAAGCCAATATTTTTGTAATCGTTGTCAAAATAATATGACTCAAGCTCGCCATTTTTTATTTTTTGTTTTACCTTTGCATGATAATTATAATATGCCATAATAAAATATTTTGGCTTATTTTTTTAATAATTTTCAAAAAAATAGCAAAAAAATGCTGTTTTTTTATACTTTTTTCAAAAAAATTTTGATATTTTTTTTATTTTCTTTAAAATTTTGTTCTTAATGATTTTCAAAAAAATTGTTTACAACAAAAATTTCAAACTTTTTGTTTATGCATTTTATATAAACAATTAAGTTTTATTTTGCAAAAAACTGATTGTGATATATAATTTTTGTATGATATGTGATATATGTCCAAGAAGATGTAAAATTGACAGACAAAGTAAAATTGGTTTTTGTGGAATGAGTGAAAAATTAAAAATTGCAAAAGCCGATGTTTTTTTGTGGGAAGAACCAATCATCAGTGGGACAAATGGCTGTGGTGCAATATTTTTTTCGGGTTGCAACTTAAAGTGCTGTTTTTGTCAAAATTATGAAATAAGTAGCAATCACTTTGGCAAAGAAATTTCTATTGAAAGGCTGATTGAAATTTTTAAGGAGTTTGAAGAAAAAGGTGTGCATAACATAAATTTGGTAAGCCCTACACAATTTACAAATCAAATTATACAAGCTCTCAAAATATACAAGCCAAAAATTCCTATTGTTTGGAATAGCAATGGTTATGAAGATGTTGAAACAATAAAAAAACTTGAAAATCTTGTTGATATATTTTTGGTTGATATGAAATTTTTTGATGAAAACCTTTCTCAAAAATATTGCAAAGCAAAAGACTATTTTTCTGTTGCAAGCAAGGCAATTGCAAAAATGCTAGAGCTCAAGCCAAAAGTTGAAATTGAAAATGGTGTTATGACAAAGGGTGTTATTGTTAGACATCTTGTTATGCCAAATATGACAAAAGATAGTTTGCAGATTTTGAATTGGCTTGACAGCAACACGAAAAAGAACTTTGTTTTGAGTTTGATGGGACAATATACTCCATATTACAGAGCAGTTGAATATCCTGAAATAAACAGAAAATTGAAACCAATTGAATATAAAATTGTTCTACACAAAGCAATTGAACTTGGTTTTGAAAATATTTTTTATCAACAACTTGAAAGTAGTGATGAAAAGTTTATTCCTGTTTGGGACTTAAAAGGAGTTTAATGTATAAAAAAAATTGCAATAAAATTTTCTTCGTGATAAAATTATTTTAAGGAGATACTATGTTGACTTATAATTTTTATAAAACAAACAAAGAAATAAAGGCAGATGTTTCAGATTGTATGAGAGACAGTTGGAAGTCAGCTTCCGTCGCAACTCTTGTTTATTGTTTGATATGTCTAGTTTTGATTGGAACCACAACCCTTCTTTCAATTTTTGTTGCTTGGTGGATTTCTATTCCACTTGCAATAGTTTCATACTACATAATTTCAATTTTGAACTATGGATATACAAATATGAGTTTGCAACTTTCAAGACAGCAAATAATTTCAACAAAAGATTTATTTGTTGGTTTCTCAAAAAAAATAGGACAAATACTTGCTCTATCAACAAAAAAATTCTTTATGCTATTGTTTTGGCTTGTTATGCTTATTGTTCCATTCTTTATAAAACTGATTGAATATAGTATGGCAACCTATCTTGTAATAGATAGAGCTGATGTTACAAGTGAAAATGCTCTAAAAGAGAGCAGACACATAATGAAACAAAATCGTTCAAGATACCTAAAATTTTTGCTTTCATACATTTTGTGGTATTTACTCGTTGTTATATCCGCAGGTGTTGCATTTATTTGGGTTGCTCCAAAAGTTATGACAGCAAAAGCTGTGTTCTATGAAAACTTGAAAACTGAATTTTAACAGAAGGACTGCAATTATTTGCAGCCTTTTTTTATTAGCATTATTTCTTATTTTTGCATTAACCCGCAAATCATCACAAAAAAACAGTCAAATTCATACCTTATATTTTCTCAAAATCACTTAAATTTTTATTATAATTTGACAACTTTTGTTATGTAATATATAATGAAAATATGAGAACATTTTTTTATTGGTTTTTGGTTATTTTATCCATATCGACTGTTATTATTGTAAATTTAATATTTGATTTTAGACTTGCAGTTATTAGCGAATTTTTTATTTGCTTAATCGTTATTATTCTTCCATCAATCATATTTACATTTTTAGACAAATACTTTCCAAAAAAATGGTATAGTGAAAATAATATATTATTTAAAGAAAGAAAAATTGATAAAAAAATTTTTGAAAAAATAAGAATAAAAAAATGGAAGGACAATGTTCCACAATTTTTAAAAATCAAAAATATTTCAAAGACAAGTGATAAGATTGATTGCGAATATATTGAAATGTTTATTTCAGAAACAAGGCGAGGTGAGTTTATTCACCTTATTGACATTATATTTGGTATAATCTTTGCATTGTTTTTGCCTCTAAAATTCTTTTTTAGATATACTCTACCAATTTTGTGTTTTTGGATTTTTTTCAATATGCTTTCAATATGGATTCAAAGATTTAATAGGCCAAGATTAAAAAAAGCCCTTCAACGATTTAAAGCTGATAACAATAATTTAAAATCAAAAGAAAACTTTGATGATGAAGTACAACTAAATACATTATAAATAAATTAAGACAATAAAAAATCTATGAAAAATATCATAGATTTTTTTTGTTATCTTCTAAATGAAATTCTGCCTCTTTCTGTGCAAAGGGCAATGATAAGCCAAATAGCAGATAAGAACACTAAAATATAAACGATAGTTGTAACAACTGATGCAACACCAAAAATTGTTGTAACTAGGTTTAGATTAAAGATGCCAATAAGTCCCCAATTGATTGCACCAATAAGCACAATTATCAAGGCAACTATATTTGCTATAACCATATCTTCTACCTCCTATTTGTATGGTGTGCAAAACAAAAAAAAATATCAAAATTATTTTGATATTGCAAAATAACATTGATATTCTATTCATTATTCTTCAAAAGATTTGCCACAATTTGAACAAACTGTTTCACCGTCCAAAATTTCTGTGCCACACTTGTCACACTTTTTCATATTTATTGTTCCAACTTTTGCCAAATTGTCTTGTTTCAAACTTCCATCAACTGCTTTTAGTGCAGAAGCAACAAAAATTGCCTTAAATCCAAAAACAAAAAGTGGTGCTGAAATCAAAATCATTATTGGTCCAATAATTAGTTTTGCAATTGTTGTATTAACTATGCCCCTAACAAGCAATAGTATTCCAAATACTAAAAGCAAAATAGATGCAACCATTGCAAAAATCCCAATTCCTATCAAAAGGTTTTTTTGTTTTTTTATGATATTCATAATAATCCCTCCAAAATTAGTTTATGTGTCCCAAAATAATAAATAACAATATTATAAGAAGTGGAATCAATATTGTTAGAGCAATTTTTAGTTTTGACTTTGGAACATTGTTGTCTATCTTTCCTGTTTGACCATTCATATATGTTGAATAATCTTTGTTTTTATATTTATATTCAAATCTATAAATAGGCAACAGATAATACTTGTATTTTTCATCGCTATAACTTGTGCTGACATTCAAATAGTCAACACCGTCATAGGAATACTTTCTCAAAATATTTCTTCTTATATAGTCATCAACAATACTCTTATATTTTGGAATTGAAGCTTCAACAGTTTCATTGTAATGTTCCACACTATATCCCATTATATAAGAATTTTTGTAAGCTTTCTTTTTTTCACAATTATAAGGAATAACACCTTCAATTTCAGTTTGTGTCATTTTTGAACTACATTCAACAATAACATCTTCAAAAAAATCGTTGTGTGTGCCTGAGACAGAAAAATATGACCTTGTTGTGTGAGAATGTCCGTTGCTATCTGTATGAGTATGCTCGTTGTATAACCTACCCCTGTATGAACTAACAGTTTTTGCATCAAAACCAAAAGCCGGTATGTATATTCCGTGAATTTTGTTCTCTGGAATATTTTTTTTGAATTTGTTGGGAACAAAAAAATTCTTTTTTACATTCTTGACAAAATACTCCCCTGCCTCCCTTTCATCAAAAGCAAAAGGAATGCAAGCATCTGGATTTTGATTTTGCATAACCCTGTCTTCAATGACCAAACTTGTTCCACAATATGGACATTTTTTTGCAATTTCAAATTGATTCAAAACAATGTTTGCTCCACAATTTGGGCATTTGAACAACTTGTTTACTTCTTGAAAGTCATCAGTTTTTGTCAATTTTGATTTTTCATACAAACTATGAATTTCAACTTTATTGTCGTTTATGATTTCATAGTGTTTTGAACATTTTTCGCAACAAAGGTCCTGAGTAGGTGGACAAAAAATCAAATTTCCACCACACCCCAAACACTTGCCTTGTTCACTACTCAAAATTTCTTCTTTATTCAACTTTTTCTCCACAGTTTGGACAGAACTTTGCAGTTCCTTCTAGTTTTTGTCCACAATTTGAGCAAAACTTTGCTTCTTGTTTTGTTCCACATTCTGGGCAAAATTTTGCATCTTGTGGTATATCTTTTTGACAATTTGTGCATTTTTTTGTTTTAGATTGTGCCTTGTTTTCAACCTTTGGCATATTTGCTGTTGACAAATTGTTTGCAAACATACTGCCCATTGCACTGCCAGCACCAAATCCAACACCAATGCCTGCCATATTTCCACTTGAAGGATTTTTTGCTGCTTCTTCTATTGCATTTGCTGCCTTCATTTGAGTATAAGTACCCATCTTGTCTTCTAGCACACCAAGTTTTGTTCTTTCATCAAGAGCTTTTTCAACTTCTTCTGGCAAACTTAGATTTTCTATCACACAATTTGTGATTTTCAAACCAACTTTTGCAAATTTTTCTTGTGCAACATCAACAATTTTTGTGCCAAATTCATTGTAGTTTGCAGCCAAGTCAAGAGCTGAAATTTTGCTTTCTGCAATTGCATCAGTAACTGCTTGAACAATGATTGGTTTTAGATATTCATTGGCATCATCAAGTGAATATATTTGATTTGTGCCAAACATTTCTTTCATAAAGAGTTTTGCATCATCAATCTTAAAGCCATATATACCATATCCCCTTAATCTAATGTTGCCAAAATCTGCATCTCTCATCATTATAGGGTTTTGAGTTCCCCATTTGTTTGATGCAAATTGCTTTGTGTTTACATAATAGATTTCTGCCTTGATTGGACTATCTCCACCGGTTGGAAGAGAAAGCAATTTTGTGATGATTGGAATGTTTTCAGTTGTAAGTTTGTATGTTCCTGCAGCAAAAATATCAGCAATTTCGCCTTTGTGAACAAACAAAGCAACTTGGCTTGGTCTAACAACCAATGTGCTACTGTTCATAATTTCTTCTCTATCTTTCAATTGATAGCGATAAACCAAAGTGTCTTTGGAATTATCTTCCCATTCTATAACTTTCAAGAGTTGTTTTTTGCTAAATAAATTAAACAATCCCATATATTTTCCTCCAATAAAAGTTTATATCAACCCAAAAATTTAGTCAACAATATATTATGCGAAAACACAAAAAAAGTTTGCCAAAAGCAAACTTTAATTCAAATTATAAACTTTTTGAAAATTCTTCCAATTTTTCGTTGATCATCCTTTCTTTTATGATTGATTTTATTGTTTCTTTTTCTGCAATAATAATATTTTTTGTATAGAGATTAGCATTGTAAATCATATCTTTATCCAAATCATCCATACCCTCAATAATATTGTTTAGCGACTCGTTTACAGTTTTTCCATTTTGAATTTTAAAACTGAATGCTTTCAAAAATTTTTTATAGATAACAATTCCATCAACAGAAAGTCTATCTGCAAATTCAACATTTTTATCAACTTGCAATTCAACATAACTTTTTGCGAATGTTTTTGTTTTGAAGTGATTGTTGATTTCATTCCAAGATTCTTCACAATCAAAACCCCTGTTCTTGAGTTCTTCGTTAACTTTTTCAATGAAGAGTTTGAGTTTGTAAACTCTATACACTTTGTTTTTGTATTCATTGTTGTCAGCAATGTTCAAGTTTTCTACACTAACATTGTCAGCATTTATAGCAAAAACTTTTGCATTCATATTTTTCTTTAAATTTTTCTTTTCTTCAAGCAATTGACTTTCGTTCATTTTTTCAATTTTCTTTGAATACTTTTCAACCAAAACATTTTCCAAATCTTTTTTCATATAAACCTCTACTTTATTATATAATTTTAAATAATTTATAAGCAACAATTTATTAATATTTTTGACTAGTCTTCAAACTTAGCATTTATAACTCAGGAGCCATGTCCTTCAATTTTTTGTTTAGGACAGTTTCTTTCAAAATTGCATTGACAACTTTGTCTGTGCCAATCACAACATCTTTAGAAAAAATATCCCCGTAATATATCATATTTCTGTCAACATCTGCAACTTTTTCAAATGCTTGGTTCATAGATTCAACAATTTTTTTACCCTCATTTGACATTGCATCATACAAAAATAGCAAATATTTTTTGTAAAGAATAATTCCATCAAGAGAAAGTCTATCTGCAAAAGTTGCTGACTTGTCAAGTTCCATATAGGCATAAGATGGAGCCGAAGTTTTTGTTCTAAAAAAGTCGCTAATCTTTTTCCAATACTCCTGATAGTTGAGCTTTCTGTTCTTGAGTTCTATGTTAATCATTTTGACAAGCAATTTCAACTTGTGTCTTACATAAAGTCTGTTTTTAAACTCGCTGTTATTGCTGATGTCAACTTCTTTTTCTGTGTAAGAATATGTGCCCAAATGCAAAACTTTTGTTGTCATTTTTTTGTGCAACTTTTCTCTTTCTGCATTGAGTTGGTCAATTGACATATCTTTCAAACTTTCACTATATTCAATCAACATATCATTTTTGCTTGCATCGTTCATAAAACACCTCATTCACTTATATTTTAGCACACAAATTCAAAAAAGTAAATACCCATTTTTTTATTTTATATTGAAAATATAAAACATACAAAAATTTGCAAAAACCAGCTTCTAGCAACAAAAAAAGTTATGCCAAAGACATAACTCAAATTTTGCTATCAAACTCAATTTTTCCAGAAAAGCTCAATTCTTTCTCGCAAATCTTTCCAAGAAAATCACACACCCCATTGCTAAATTCACAATACAAATCAAGCCTATCTCCAATGTGAGATTCTTTGAGAAAATTTATTTGAAAAAACTTGATTTGTTCATTTCTATTTTGCAAAGCCAAATCCACAATTCTGCCATACACAGTGTTGTTTGTGTGAAAGTTGATGTCTATATCATCACCCAAAACCTTGTATGAATAGTCCGGCAAAAACTTTGGAGCAAGTGTTTCTGTTTTGAAAAACTTTTCTTCGAATACTGATGTTTGCAAAGGTATGTTGTCAAAAATGTTGTCGGGCATTTTTTTTATGCCTCTTGTTTTGGCATTTATCAAACACCACTTGCTTTGCCCTTTCAAAACAATTTTTTCGCCATCAAACACAACAAAATCTCTGTCAAAATCAACAACAGTTTTGTTGCTTGGAAAAGTTGCAATTTTGTATTGTTTGCCAAAAGTCGGCTGATTTAAAATTTCAAATTTTATTCTGCTGGTTACCCAAAGCAAATTGCTTTCAAACATAGTTTTGTAACCAACACCAAGCTGTTCGGCATGCTCTGTTGCAACCTGCTGAAAAATTTTTAGAATTGATTCTGCCTTGATTTTTCCGTTTGCAAAATCTTGCTCACAAAACAAAAAATCTTTGCAAAAGTGATTTTTTTTGAATATGTCTTGATTGTTTAAAAACCCGTTCTCCATAATTTTATGATACTATATGAGCCCAAAAAATTCAACATTTTGTGCAAAATTTTGAAAAAAATGGCATTTTTTTGCTATTTTTTATTATTTTTTTTGCATTTTTTTGAATTTTTGTTGTATTTCTTTAAAAATTTTTCATCACACTTGTTTTGTGATTTGTTCCAACTTTTGCAAAATGTGGTTGGCCTTTGACTCGTCATTTGTTTCAACCATAATTCTTATTTTTGGTTCTGTGCCACTTGCTCGAGTAACAACCCTGCCTTCAGTTCCAAGCAAAAGTTCACACTCACTCACTGCAACTCGATACTTTGCACTGTTTATCACTCTAAATTTGTCTTTTAGAGTGATATTTTTTGTCCACTGCTTAACAAGGTCAAAAAACAAACACTCACTCATTTTTTTGCCAAGCTTTTTGAGATATTTGCAAATTTGAACAGCACACAAAACTCCATCGCCTGTGTTTTCTATGTCAGCCAAAATTATGTGCCCAGATTGTTCTCCACCAAGTTGGAGATTTTTTTCTTTTAGCTTTTCACAAACAAATTTGTCGCCAACATCAACACGAATAAGTTTTATGCCAATTTTTTCGAGTTCGGTTTCTATGGCAATGTTGGTTTGAATTGTTCCAACAACTGCACCGGTTTTGAGTTCTCCAAACTGTTTGTAAGCCTTTGCAAAAAACAAAAGTATTTGGTCGCCATCACAAATGTTGCCGGTTTCGTCCACAACAACAATTCGGTCAGCATCGCCATCAAATGCAAAACCAATGTCAGCATTTTGTTGTTTGACAATCTCTGCCAATCTTTGTGGATAGAGTGCACCACAGTTTTTGTTGATTTCTCTGCCATCTTTGGAGTGGTTGAGCTTGATGACTTCTGCTCCAAGTTTTTTGAATATCTTTTCGGCAGTCTTTTGACTTGCTCCATTTGCAAGATCCAAAACAACTTTCATTCCACTCAAATTGTCGCCAGTGCCAGCAACATAGTTGATATATTCGCCAATATATTGCTCTTTTAGGGCAATTTTGCCAACTGATTCAACACTGCAGATATGTTGCTTGGCAAATCGCCGTTCTATTTCGGTTTGTAGGTCCTCGCCAATCTTTTCGCCATTGTGGTCAAAAATTTTTATGCCGTTGTATTCAAACGAATTGTGGCTGGCTGTTATCATAACACCAAAATCGGCTTTTTTGGACTTTACCAAAAAACTTATGGCAGGAGTTGGCACTACTCCCACAAAACAAATGTTTGCACCTGCAAGCAGTGCTCCACTGCAAAAACTTGTTGCAACAAAACCCGAACTTATTCTGTTGTCCACTCCCAAAATTATTTTTGCATTGCTTTTCAAACTACCAACAGCATTTCCACACTTCAAACAAACTTCTTGAGTCAAATCTTGCACTGCAACTCCTCTTATTCCATCAGTTCCAAAATATATCATAAAAAACCCCTTGATTTTTTTTATGACATCATGCTCAAAATTTGTTCAATTGCATTATAAACCAAAAATAATGCTTTTGCAAAAAAGTGTGCCAAATCGAACAAAATTTTCAATATTTCGCAAAAGGGACCTTTGACGAACAAAAAAAACAACTAATCTCTTTGACAAAATTTATTGTGGTATTATCGGTCAAACCA